>DCVC01000283.1:24198-29152 GCA_002328625.1 Bacteroidales bacterium UBA2198 | reverse complement strand
AAGCTCTACGGGGAGAGTAATATTGACAGGGATTGGTTCTACTGGGCCGATGTTGAAGGTGAGTATGACGATGAAACAATGCCTTATATGATCAACGGTGGAAAATATTCTTATTTCACCAAAATAGTAACACAGGAGGTTGATAAAATTATCAATATACCGATACTGAAAAACGCAGGAGGTTCTATTACAAATGCCATGAAGAACCTTGCTTATGGTTCTGTTTCAAATACCGGCCGGCTTCATGCCCAGTTGTGGAATGATACATGTGCCGAGGTGTGTGCATTCGCACCTGTCAGGGATAAAGTTGTTCTTAATATCTGCGATGGTCTGAGAGGATGTTTTAACGGCGGTCCGGGAGCCAATCCCCAGTTCATCTGCAACTATAATTCACTCCTCGTCTCGTCTGACCCCGTCGCAATGGACAGAATAGCGTATGATATCATTGCTGAAAAAAGAATTGCCGAGGGTCTTCAGAAGGCTCCAACACCTGAAGCTCTAACATTTCTGACCATGTCCACAGCGCTTGGACTGGGGGTCTCAGATAAAAGTAAGATCAACTTAAGAATAGTAGAAATGTCATAGGATATTATGTAAAAAATTATTATCTTAGATAAAAACGCAAGACACAAGACACAAGGCACGGGACGCATTTAATAAGCTGCTCACCGTTCGTAATAAACCTTTTTTAATGTATAGAAGAATAATACCCTTTCTACTAGGGTTTTCAACAACAATCTGTTACTGTCAGGTTCCGGAGGGATTCCCATTGATTACAAAAGATGATCTGCCTGATGCGATCTTCTCAGCCACGAGAACATTTACCGGTACATCGCTGTTCGGTTATATCAATGGGGGAGCTGAGCTTTATCTGGAGTATGGTTTCAGCGCAGCCACTGTCACTGAAATTTCTCTTATGGGAGGGAAATACAAAACTGAAATATATAAAATGAGCGATCCTGAAGCTGCTTTTGGAATATTCTCCGTTTCTAAATACAGATGCCTCAGCATGCCTCCCTTAACAGATTTTACATGCCAGACCAGATACCAGTTCCAGATTTGCAAGGGGCGTTATTATGTAAGTATAATAAACGGAACAGGCACCGGCTCCGACACTATTGCATCACTTCGGATTGGAACCATCATTGCTGATAAGATCAAAGAAACAGAAGTTGATCTTACTGCTTTTTTACCAGGAGTTCCTCCTGAAGCAATACAAAAAAACAGCTTTCTTGCCAGAGGAAGACTGGGAATCGTCAATGGATCCCCTGATCTTGAAGATTATTTTAAAGAAGTAACAGGTTACACTGCAGTCATTTTGAAAGGTGATGATAAAACATCTCTTTCAATCAAATTGCATGATACAGGATCATTTAAGGATTTTATTGAACTCCATAATTGGAATCAGAAAGATATTTCATCAGATGGATTAATGACTTCAGCAGGGGAATTGGTAAAAAGATTATCTGATAATCATTTATATATAGAGATTTTGAAATAAACTTCTGCTAATCTGCCCTTATAGTCTTCAAAGTAAACCATGTTTAAGTAAAGGTCACAGAGGCATAAATGGAAAATACAAATCCGATCTGTTATTTTAGTAGTCATCCGAGATTTAGACGCGGATTATGTGTGATAAAAGTCACACAGGAAGAAGAGCCTTTTTTATAAATTTACAGCTTTGAAATGAAATTATATCATGGAAATATTTAAACCACTGGATATTCAGAATGAAAATCAAAATCCTGATATCGAGAATATTGAGAGAGTCAGATGTTTGATTATAGGTTCAGGACCGGCAGGCTATACTGCCGCAATTTATGCTGCCCGGGCCAATCTCAAGCCTGTTCTTTATACAGGACTCCAGATGGGTGGGCAGCTGACCACCACAACAGATGTTGAAAATTATCCTGGTTATCCCGACGGAGTAAAAGGCCCTGAAATGATGGAACAGTTCAGGAAACAGGCTGAGAGGTTTGGTACAGATGTCAGGTTCGGTATTGCAACTCATGCAGATTTCTCGGGTAAGATTCACAAAATCAGTTTTGATAATAACAAATTGATCGAAGCGGATTCTGTTATTATTGCAACCGGGGCTACTGCAAAATATCTTGGTCTGGAAGCCGAGACAAAATATGCCGGAATGGGAGTCTCAGCCTGTGCTACATGTGATGGATTTTTTTATCGCGAAAAAGATGTTGCTGTTGTCGGGGGAGGAGACACCGCCGCCGAGGAGGCAACATACCTGGCCGGACTCTGCCGTAAGGTTTACTTGATAGTCCGAAGAAATGTTCTCAGGGCATCAAAGGTCATGCAGGATAAGGTTATGAACGCTCCTAATATTGAGATATTATGGGAACATCAGGCTATTGATCTCTTTGGGGAAAATGGGGTTGAGGGCGCAACGCTTGTCAGAAAGAAAGATACGCCACAGGAAGAAACTGTTAAAATAAAAATTGACGGATTTTTCCTGGCAATTGGTCATACACCAAATTCAGATATATTCAGAAAGTATATTGAAACTGATAATACGGGATATATAAAGACGGTTCCCGGGACCTCAAAAACAAATGTCCCCGGAGTATTTGCTGCTGGTGATGTTCAGGATCCGGTTTACCGGCAGGCAGTGACGGCTGCAGGATCAGGTTGTATGGCAGCGATTGATGCAGAGCGATATTTATCGGAATTACATTGATCATATGAAGACATTCAAAAAGACATTTAAGATAAATGCAGAGCCATCGGATGTTTATGCTGCAATCACAAATCCATATACAATAGACCTCTGGTCGGGGTATCCTGCGGTAATGTCGGAGGAACCCGGTACGGAGTTTTCATTGTGGGAGGGAGATATAACAGGTAAAAATCTGGAATTCATCCGGAACAGGAAAGTCGTTCAGGAATGGTATTTCGGTAACCAGACCGAGAAATCCGTTGTCACAATTACTATTCAGCCTGATAAGGAAAACTCGGTTGTAACAGTAGAACATACAAATATCCCTGATGAAGATTTTGCAGAAATAACGGAAGGATGGAAGGAGTACTATTTCGGTGCGATCATCAGCTTTTTTAATCCAAATTTCTGACATCGTCAGCTGAACGATCTGATTCTGCTTTAGTTACTATAAGAATCCTTATATCTTCAATAATAGCATAAATCAACAAGCCTATTCCTTTATAATATATGCTATCAGCATGTGTTTGTATAAGTTGGTTCCATTTGGGAACCCATGTAAGAATATGATGGTCAATAAATCTGATTATTTCATTCTGCATCTCATTACGGCAGACTTTATCATCCAGTGTCATGTATTTCTCAACCAGACGGGTAAGGAATAGCAGTTCAACCCCAAGGTGATCATCAGGATATTTGCCGCGAAACCTTGATGTCCATCCGTATGAATCGTAAAACTCTCTTACCTTGTCGCAGCCGGTATTTGTACCATATGAGGTATCAGGATAAGATGATCCTGATGAAGGTACAAGAGCTCTTTCATCTCCCGAAAAAAGCTTTTTAAAATCATCTTTCATCATTCTTGCACAAGTTGTTTTATCAGGACACGTATCCCTGAGTAGTGATAATGCGATCATAAATCTTGGATTGGAACTTGAGACGGGCATTCTTTTTAACAGGCCATTTTGCCAGAAATCAACAACACACTCTTCTGTGGGCTCGTATGTTATCATGCTGCCGGTAAAATAGAATAACATATTATAACCTTTCAACAGGTTATTCAGTTTTTTTTCTTCGTTAACTTCCATTTTCTATTATTCAGTTCTAAAAACAACTTCGGGATAATGAAGATTTGAATACTATAGTGAATATAACCGACAGACAGAAGAATTGTTCAAAAAAAAAGCCGCACCAGTCGATGCGGCTCTCAGTTTATAAAATCAAAATCTTACTTTGTAAAATCTGCAAGTTCATGAGGGTATTCATCATTATCGACCTTCCTTTTTATTTCCCTGAATGCATTCACTGTATATTCGACATCTTCGAGTGAATGTACAGCTGTCGGGATCAGGCGCAACATAACCACATCCCTTGGCACCACCGGATAGATTACTACCGAACAGAAAATACCATAGTTCTCCCTCAGGTCATAAATAAGCTGAGTAACCTGAGTAAGATCTCCTTTTAAAAAGACGGGTGTTACGGGTGACTCTGTTCTTCCAAGGTCAAGGCCCGCTTCCCTTAATCCATTTTGAAGTGCTTTAACGACTGTCCACAGTTTCTCGCGATATTCGGGATGAGACTGGATAAGCTCAAGCCTTTTTATTGCACCAAGTGTCATAGCCATCGGCAGTGCCTTGGCGTATATCTGGGAACGCAGATTGTAACGGAGATAGTTTACAACTTCTTTTGTACTTGAAACAAATCCGCCGATTCCGGCCATCGATTTAGCAAATGTGGCAAAATAGACATCAATCTGGTCCTGTACTCCAAAATGTTCACCAGTCCCTCTTCCATTGGCGCCCATAGTGCCAAAACCATGAGCATCATCAACAAGAAACCTGAAACTGTATTTTTTCTTGAGCTCCGCTATCTTGTCCAGTTTGCCAAGATCACCTGCCATACCGAAAACTCCTTCAGTGATAACAAGGATCCCGCCGCCTGTCTGATCAGTGAGTTTTGTTGCGCGCTGAAGCTGCTTCTCACAGTTTTCTATGTCATTATGAGGATATACGAATCTCTTTCCGAAATGAAGCCTGAGACCATCCATTATGCATGCGTGCGATTCTGAATCATATACTATGACGTCATGCCGGTCAACCAAAGCATTGATTATTGACAACATCCCCTGGTATCCGTAATTAAGGAGATAAGCATCTTCTTTCATGGAGAATTCCGCGGCCATCTTCTCAAATTTCTCATGATTGGCAGTTTGTCCCGACATCATCCTGGCCCCCATCGGATATGCCAGCCCGTATTGTTCAGTGTATTCAGCATCAG
>DCVC01000283.1:7219-24103 GCA_002328625.1 Bacteroidales bacterium UBA2198 | reverse complement strand
AATTGCCACAAAAGTAAAGATAAACAGGTATATCATAATACCTATTTATACCTAATTTGTCATAGTTAGTTCTTATCTCTGTAACTGAAATAATATGGATAAATATTTCGTTATAAGATAAAAAATCAAAAAAGAATCAGTACTTTTGCGCAACATTTTTTTTATGAGGGTCAGATTATATATCATCCTGATTATTTCGGTGCTTATTAATGCATGCGGCGAATACGAAAAGCTTCTTAAGAGTTCTGACTTTGAACTTAAGAAAGAAAAAGCAAGGGAATATTTTGAAGCAAAAAAGTATGTTAAGTCCTCGGAATTATTAAGTCAGATCCTGCCTCGCTTCAGGGCCACGGACGAAGTTGAAGAGCTTAACTGGATGAATGCACAGAGTTACTATGGGATGAAAGATTATATGATGGCCGGAAGTTATTTCAGGAATCTCACTGAGCAGTATCCGTTTGGCAAACATGCTGAAGAGGCAACCTTTATGGCTGCAAAGTGTGATTATGATCTGTCCCCAAGACCACAACTTGATCAGGAAAGTACGAGATCGGCAATTGAAGGTTTCAGGATCTTTATAAACAGGTTCCCCTTGAGTCCGAAAGTGGAAGAATCTAAAACATATATCAAAGAACTGGAGGAGAGACTTGTTGAAAAATCCTACCTGAGTGCAAAGCTTTATTATGAAATGAAACAATATAAAGCAGCTGCAGTGGCACTTAATAACAGCTTAAAGGAATTCTCAGATACAAAATACAGAGAGGAGATGATGTTCCTCAGGCTCAGCAGCCTGTTCCTTTATGCGGAAAACAGTCTGTTTGCCAAACAAATGGAACGCTATCAGGCAACATTGGATGAATATTATTCATTTATGGAGGAGTTTCCACAAAGCAAATATTCAAAAGATGTGAGAAGAATTTATCAGGACACTGCCAGGTTCCTTAAAATAGGAGAAGGCAGTAATTTAATTACTATTCAATAATCATATATGGATTACAGAAAATCAATGGCACCTGTAACAACTGTTACACGCAACATGGACCTTCTTACCAGCGATACCGGAAATATTTATGAAACAGTGATAATTGTATCTAGAAGAGCAAATCAAATCGCTGTGGAGATGAAACAAGAGCTTAACAAGAAACTGGAAGAGTTCGCATCCTATACAGATAACCTGGAAGAGGTTTTTGAAAACCGTGAACAGATAGAGATATCGAAATTCTATGAAAGGTTGCCCAAGCCAACCCTTATAGCATTACAGGAATTGGAGGAAGGGAAAGTCTTTTACAGGAATCCTGAAAAGGGCACGGGCAAAAGCAAAATCTAGCAGAAAATGCTAACCGGGAAAAACATTCTTATCGGTGTAACAGGAGGTATCGCAGCTTACAAAACTGCATCTGTCATCAGGTTGCTGGTTAAAGAAAATGCCAGTGTTAAAGTCATTATGACCGGGCATGCGAAGGAGTTTATCACACCTCTTACACTTGCAACAATTTCAAAAAATCCTGTTCTTACCGATTTTTTTGATCCGGAAAACGGAAACTGGAACAGTCATGTTGACCTTGGTTTATGGGCTGACCTGTTCCTGATTGCTCCGGCCACGGCAAACACCATAGCCAAAATGGCTAATGGCATCGCAGATAATCTTTTATTGACCACCTATTTATCCGCACGTTGCCCGGTTTTTATAGCACCCTCGATGGACATGGATATGCTTAACCATCCGGCAACCCTACAAAACCTGGAAATACTGAAATCCAGAAATAATAATATTCTGGAACCATCTTCCGGCGAGCTTGCCAGCGGCCTGACTGGAAAAGGCAGAATGACTGAACCGGAAGAAATAGTAAAGGAGATATCAGATTTCCTTAAAAAAAAAACTATAAGCCTCTGAAAGGTAAACGCATTCTGATAAATGCGGGACCGACTCATGAACCTATCGATCCTGTTCGTTATATAAGCAATCATTCATCGGGTAAAATGGGAATTGCACTTGCTGACGCAGCTGCTGATTATGGAGCTGAAGTGGAACTTGTGCTTGGACCTGTGAAAATCTATCCTGAAAATGATTCAGTGATGATCATTAATGTTACAACAGCTGATTCGATGGCAGATGAATGCATAAAACGATTCAAGGATTGCGATATCGCAATCCTTGCTGCAGCTGTTGCTGACTTTTCTCCTGAGAAAGTTGAAGTGAAAAAGATGAAGAGATCGGGCAATGACCTGATCCTGAAACTTAAGCCTACAAGAGATATCTCTGAGATCCTTGGTAAGTCAAAGAAAAAATCCCAGTTCATTGCCGGTTTTGCTCTGGAAACACATAATGAGATTGAAAACGCAACCGCCAAGCTCAAACGCAAGAACCTGGATATAATTGTACTGAATTCATTACATGATTCCGGTGCAGGCTTTGGCGGAGATACAAACAAAATCACCATTATTGACAGAGACAATATTATTAATAAATTTGAGTTGAAATCGAAAGAAGAAGCTGCCAGGGATATCCTCGATAAGATAGTTACAATGGTTTAATGGTTTAATGGTTTANNGTTTAATGGTTTAATGGTTTAATGGTTTGATGGTTGGATAACTAATAATTATGAAGTCATTGGATTTAAAAAAATTTGTGTTGATTATAACTGTGGTGATGATCCCGGGGCTGATTATTTCTCAGGAGCTTAATTGCAATGTCCAGATTTCAGCACAAAAGATACAGGGTTCCAACAGACAGGTATTTGAAACTATGCAACGCGATATTTATGAGTTCATGAACAGTACTGTATGGACCAACCATGTTTACAGCTATGCAGAAAGGATCGACTGCAATATCCTTATTAACCTTACAGACCAGTTATCTGCTGATGAGTTCAGGGGAACGATCCAGGTTCAGTTGCGCAGGCCGGTTTACAATACTACATATAACACCACATTGCTGAATTTCATAGATAATAACTTTCAGTTCAGATATGTTGAATTTCAACCCCTTGAGTTCGATCCTACCGTGCACAGAACAAATCTGATATCAGTTCTGGCATACTATACCTATATAATCCTGGGATTCGATTATGATTCGTTTTCAGCACAGGGCGGAAATGAATTCTTTCAAATGGCAGAAAAAATTGTTACAAATGCTCAGAATGCTCCGGAGCCGGGATGGAAACCCTACGATGGATCCAGAAACCGCAACAGATACTGGCTTATAAAGAACATCCTTGATAAAGAGTATGAGGGATTGAGAAAGTTCATGTATGAATATAACATCAATGGACTTGACAGGATGGAGTCAAGGCTTTCAGAAGCAAGAACAAGTATGGTGGAGAGTCTTAGGCTTGTTCAGGAGGTTTACAGAAGAAAACCGGATCCCTTCATGTATTATTTACAGATAGTGATGGAATCCAAATCGGATGAACTGGTGAATATCTTTTCTGAGGCATTTCCTGAAGAGAAGAGCCGTGTAGTTCAGATACTGACTGAAATTGATCCTTCAAACAAGGCCAAATACGAAAGAATCACTGCTGCCAACGTTCCTTAATGACAGGCAATGCTCGCAAAACTTTTTGTTCAAAACTATGCACTTATAAAAGGACTGGACGTTGAACTCGACAACGGACTGACCATAATTACAGGTGAAACCGGAGCCGGTAAATCAATTCTGTTGGGTGCACTCTCTCTGATTCTTGGATCAAGGGCCGACACTTCTGTTCTCCTGAATAAAAAAGAAAAATGCATAGTCGAGGGGACTTTTAAGATCGATGAATATGACCTTGAAGATTTTTTCATGGTTAATGATCTCGATTATGAGCCTGTTACAATGCTAAGAAGAGAAATAAATCCTGCAGGCAAATCACGGGCTTTCATAAATGATACTCCTGTGACAATTAACCTCCTGAAGGAACTGGGTGACAACCTGATTGATATACACTCACAGCATCAGAATCTGATGCTTAATGATAACTCATTCCAGCTTAATGTAATTGATTCATTCGCAGGCACAATAAAACTTAAAAATGAATACTGGCTGGTCTATCATAATTACAGGAAGCTGAATAAGGAGTATAATGAAATTAAGGAGAAAGCTGTAAAGAATAAAGCCGACCTGGAATACTACGAGTTTCAGTTAAATCAGCTGGAAGATGCAAAATTAAATAAAGGAGAACAGGAAGAACTTGAAAAAGAACAGGAACTATTGGAACATGCCGGGGAGATAAAACAGGCACTGATGAACTCATCCTCTCTTTTTTCATCGGAAGATGCATCTATTCTTTCTTTGCTGAAAGATGTCAGAAATAATCTGAACAAAATTAAATCATTTTTAGCTGATGGTGATAATTTATTGCTGAGAGTTGATACATCATACATTGAATTAACCGACCTGGCCGGTGAAATTGAAAAACTTGCTTCCAGGATTGATGCAGATCCAAGACGTTTGTTTCAGGTAAACGAGCGACTCGATTTTCTTTATTCAATGATACAGAAACACAGGGTAAAGGACCTTAATGAACTGATTGCAAAGAAGGAGGAAATAAAAAATAATATTAAAGCTATAGTTACAAGTGATGACAGGCTTGAAGAACTGGAAGCTCTTTTAAGCTTGGAGATGCAGTCATTAAATACTTTGTCATCAGCCTTATCGGAAAAAAGACAGACTGTTTTAAATGATCTTGAAGGCAAAATAACGGAATTATTGAAACAACTCGGCATGCCTAATGCCAGATTCATTATATCATTGTCGCGGTTGAAGGATTTTACCCCGGCAGGTATTGACAATGCAGATTTCCTCTTCTCAGCAAACAAGCAGGTTGCACCTGAAAACCTCTCCAGGATAGCATCGGGAGGAGAACTTTCACGGGTAATGCTGACACTAAAATCACTTCTTACGAAAAGCATTAATCTTCCGACAATTATTTTTGATGAGATCGATGCAGGTGTATCCGGCGAGGTGGCAGATAAGGTCGGGCAAATATTGTCGGCGATGGGGGGATATATGCAGGTTGTCAATATAACACATCTTCCTCAGGTTGCATCTAGAGGTAAAAGACACTATCATGTATACAAAGATGAGACAGACGATTCAACAATCACACGTGTTAAATTGTTATCTGCCGATGAAAGAATTGTTGAAGTTGCAAGATTGCTCAGCGGCAGCCAGATAACTGAAACAGCACTAAAAAATGCAAAGGATCTGATACGTTCAGCAAGAAACTAATTATCAAATCAATTCTGTAATGGAAGGAAAATTACTGACGGGGAAGAAGGGTATTATTTTCGGGGCCCTGAATGATAAGTCGATAGCCTGGCAGGTGGCACTTAAAGCCTGGCAACAAGGTGCTGAACTGGTTTTGACAAACTCTCCTGTCGCAGTCAGGATGGGTACGATAAGCGACCTGGCTGCCATAACAGGAAGTAAGGTCATTCCTGCTGATGCTACCAAAATGGATGAGATCGACAGACTCATTTCCGAATGCATGAATCATTTAGGAGGCAAGTTTGATTTTATCCTTCATTCGATAGGAATGTCACCAAATGTAAGGAAAGAGATTCCTTATGAGCAGACAATCTATGAGAACATGCTCAGGACTTTTGACATTTCTGCTCTCAGCTTTCACAGGATACTCCAGACCGCTTATAAGTATGATGCTATTAATGAATGGGGCTCTGTTGTTGCTTTGTCATATGTGGCTGCTCAGCGCACACTTACAGGGTATAATGACATGGGCGATGCAAAAGCTCTCCTTGAGTCAATAGCAAGATCATTTGGCTACATCTATGGCAGGGACAGAAAAGTCAGAATAAATACCATCTCGCAATCACCCACACCAACAACTGCAGGCAGCAGTATACACGGTTTTGATTCACTTGTAGATTTTTCTGAGAGAATGTCACCTCTTGGCAATGCAACTGCTGAAGAGTGTGCTGATTATTGTGTTGTTCTTTTTTCTGATCTTACAAGGAAAGTTACAATGCAGAATCTTTATCACGATGGTGGTTTTTCAAGCATGGGAATGAGCCTCAAAGCAATTGAGCAATACAAAAAGAGCTTTGAGGAATGTGATTAAAATGAGAGGCGGATAAGTATAAATACCTATTTTTCAGGCGATTTACTGTTAAGTTGATCGCTTTTTTTATTTTTGATTAGAACCAAAACCTGAAACAATGATCAAGATTGTTATCCTTGTTTTTGTCTATTTTACTTTTCCCCTGGTAATTATTTACATATGCAGACGCTGGTCTCTCTTTAAGAAGCTTGGGTCGATAGTACTTGCATATGCATTCGGATTGCTTTTGGGTACATCCGGAATTTTACCCAGAGGGAGTGACAATTATTACCTTGAATTGCACGGAAAAGCATCAATGTCAGGTACACAGGTTGAATCCCTGATTGCATCAGGAGCTATTAAGGATGATGATGTTTTTGTAAATTCGATAAGAAAGGTACAGGACATGCTGACCACAATTGCCATTCCACTTGCATTTCCTTTGCTTCTTTTTTCGCTTAATGTAAGGAAATGGCTGAGATATGCAAAGGCTGGCTTTATAAGCATGATACTGGCCCTGATTTCGATTATTGCAATTATTATCTCCGGTTATTTCCTGTTTAGAAATGTGGTTCCTGACAGCTGGAAAGTAGCCGGAATGCTTGTTGGAGTTTATTCCGGAGGCACTCCAAACATGGCTTCTCTGAGCGTTGCTCTGGATGTTGATCCTAACCTCTTTTTAATGACTAATACCTACGATATAATTGTTGGAGCAGTTACTATTATCTTTTTCATAACAGCCGGTCCGAAGGTTTTCAGAGCTATTCTGCCGCCATTTAAGTTTATAGGTGAATCTGGTGATACAGGTCAGGCTGTTGCTGAAGCAGAAAGCTTTGAGGATTTTTCAGGTATGTTCAAAAAAGGCAGGTTACTTCCCTTGATTAAGGCATTGGGAATTTCTTTGCTTATTGCTGTGGTGTCTGCCGGAATCGGTATGCTTTTCCCTGAAAATGCATTCCAGCCTGTAGCTATACTTTCAATTACTACTCTGGCTATAATTGGTTCCCTGATCCCCTGGCTGAACCGGATCGAAAAAACCTTCCAGTTCGGGATGTACTTTGTTCTTGTATTTTCGTTCGCTTTCGCCTCGATGGCAGATCTGGCAACTATTTTTAAAATAGGGTTCCTTGGTCTTTTTGGATTTGTTACTTACGCATATTTCGGTTCCCTGTTACTCCACCTGCTTTTATCCAAAATATTCAGAGTCAATGCTGATGATTATCTTATTACTACAACAGCCTTTATTTACTCTCCGCCTTTCGTTCCGGTCATTGCAGCAGCTCTTAAGAACAAAGAAGTAATAATAACCGGTATTACTGTCGGTATTCTGGGTTATATTTTAGGAAATTACTTAGGTGTTGGATTGGGATATTTCCTGAAAGGATTTTAAATCATAGCCTTTCACTAAAAAAGATAGTTCAGCCCCATATAGAAACCCATTCCACCATCCTGGTCATTGAACGCTTTCCCAATGTCAATAGCCACTATAAAATTCTCATTCATAACAATCCTGAGACCAGCACCTGCAGTAATATGTAACTTTTCTGCATCTTGTTTGAAGAATTCTGCGGTACTGAACATCCCTCCCGTCTCAGTATTTACATCTGGTATAGTGAATTTTATTTTGTCAGTAACCAATCCAAAATCAGAAAATCCGTTAATGCCGATATAGAAATTCTGGTTTATCAGATTGAAATGAACGGCTTTCCAGCGTAATTCTGCATTACCATAAAAGAATCCGTTACCAACAACTCTGTTCCTCCAGATTCCACGTATCGTTTTAGATCCACCAAGCCCTTCTGATAAATATCCTCTGAGAGCTGACACAATAACCTGTGGCTGATAGTAGAAAGGAACATCTCCAAAAATTGTTTGCTGGTAACCCAGCCTGTAGGCGAAACTAAGATCGTTCGGGACCAATGTAAAATATTGTCGATGTGTAAAGTAAAACTTGCCGAAGGTGGCTTCACTGCCAAGGAACTTCTGAGATGTTTCAACGCCTGCTTCAGTCCATATACCCTTCATCGGATTTGGCCTGTTGTCTCTTGTATCATATGACAATCCGGCTTTGATTGTCGTGATAAGGCCTCCATCTGCTTCTTCTTCATTAATGATACCCCAATCCTGATATAACTCATAGAGTCCGGGAACATCGGGAAGCATATCTTCCGGATCTTTTCCTTTGTTCAGCTTTTCGAGATCAACAGATCCGGTTTCAAATTTCTGAATTGCAAAACCTGCATTCCACCGGAGCTTTCCCCCTGAAAGCTTGCCTTCAAAGTCGTTTTTAAACCTGAAGAGCGACCGCTTATGTCTGTAGAACATTCTTGTAATATATTCAGGAGACTCGTCGTCCAGCCAGTCCTTGACTAAAACAGCATTATATCCGTTAAACCCGTAAAAATCATAGGCCTGATCCGGGAGATAGGCAAGGTCGGTTGAGAGCCTGATGCCGGGGATCAGGTGTTCAGATTCATAATTGAACCTGTAGATTCCGCTCCCCTTGGTGAACCGGGAAACTTCTAAATAGAGTTTATGATAATAATCCGGATATTTATCACCTGTTCCAAAATTATAAAGTTCAATAAAAGCACCATACTGGAATCCCAGATCAGTGTCGAAACTTATTGCCGGCAGAGCACCGAAATTCCATCCCGTTTTGATCTTTGCCTCCTGTGGGATCACTGAAAGTGTCAGAATTGCAAAAAGCAATATGAAAAGGTTCTTTTTCATAGTTTATGGTTTTGGTTGAGAGGCCTAAAGATAAAGAAAAATGGAAATCATAATCTCTTTTTTCAATATTTGCTAACTTAGTATAATAATTTACGACTTAATACTTATATGTCGATTCTGATCAAGAATATTAAGGGACTGATTCAAACAGAGAATATTCCACAGAATATGGTTGCAGGAGGGGAAATGTCTCTTCTTAATACGATTTATGATGCATTTCTTTTAATAGAGGATGAATTTATCAGGGATTTTGGATCAATGAATGAGCTGAGTCCTGATTTTAAGATACCTGAGGATAAATCGTTGGCAATATTGGATGCATCTGGCAAGTATGTTTTTCCTTCCTTTTGTGACCCTCACACACATCTGGTCCACTCAGGAACCCGTGAGGCAGAATTTACTGACAGGATCAGGGGATTGTCTTATGAGGAAATAGCAAAAAGGGGCGGCGGAATACTTAATTCTGCTAAAAAGTTGCAGGAGACCCACGCGGATGAACTTTTTTATCAGTCAATGATCAGGATTAAAGAGATTATCAGCCTGGGTACCGGAGCTGTTGAAATAAAAAGCGGTTATGGGCTGACAACTGATGATGAAATTAAGATGTTAAGGGTTATAAGAAGGATTAAGGAGACCGTACCGATAGAAGTAAAAGCAACATTTTTAGGTGCTCATGCAGTACCTGATAAATATAAAGACAATCGCGGGGAATATATTAATTTAGTCATTAATGAAATGATTCCCATTGTTGCTTCAGAAGAACTGGCTGATTATATTGACGTGTTCTGCGATCGTGGATTCTTTACAGTTGATGAAACTGAAAAGATACTTATGACAGGATTGAAATATGGACTCAGGTCTAAGATCCATGCCAATGAATTTGACTTTTCCGGAGGTGTACAGGTCGGTGTAAAATATAATTCTCTTTCGGTTGATCATTTGGAGCATTCAGACGAAGATGAAATAGAGGCGCTTTTAAGGACGGAAACCATGCCGACCCTTCTGCCAGGTTCAGCATTTTTCCTGGGTTTGCCTGATCCTCCTGCACGAAAAATGATCAATGCCGGATTGCCTGTAGCTCTTGCATCCGATTATAATCCGGGTTCTTCACCATCAGGCAACATGAAGCTGATAATGTCGCTGGCGTGCATAAGGCTTAAAATGCTGCCCGAAGAAGTCATTAATGCTGTGACAATAAACTCCGCCTATGCGATGGGATTATCAGAAACACACGGGTCGATAGCAAGGGGTAAGGTGGCTAATGTGTTCATCACAAAAGAGATGCCGTCGTATGAGTTTTTTCCGTATGCTTTTGGCAGCAGCCTTATTGAAACAATAATCCTTAAAGGAAAAATTTTATGAATAATTTCTTAGTGTACATCTGTGTTTTTTCTGTGGTTAAAAAGATACTCAGACCCATGGAAGAGGAAAAGAAATCAATGATGAAATGGAGAAGAGAATCATAGAGTGTGTCCCGAATTTCAGTGAGGGGCGCGACATGGAAATAATAAAAGAGATAACAGATGCTGTTGAAGCCGTTAAGGGTGTACATCTGCTTGATGTTGATCCCGGTAAAGATACAAACCGTACTGTGGTTACCTTTGTCGGAGGACCCGAAGTGGTTTCTGAAGCTGCATTTCAGGCTGTGAAGAAAGCCTCGGAACTGATTGATATGTCGAAGCATCGTGGCGAACACCCCAGGATGGGAGCCACTGATGTTTGTCCTTTGGTTCCGGTTTCAGGAATAACAATGGAAGAGACAGTTAAATATGCAAGGAAACTTGCCGAACGAATTGGTAATGAGCTCCAGATACCTGTTTATTGCTACGAAAATGCCGCCTTTGAAGAGAAAAGAAGGAATCTTGCTAATTGCAGAGAAGGCGAGTATGAGGGATTGAAGGAAAAACTTGCTGATCCTGAATGGAAACCCGACTTCGGTCCTGCAAGGTTTAATGAAAGATCAGGGGCAACTGCCGTGGCTGCACGCGATTTTCTTGTGGCTTTTAATGTAAACCTTAACACTACTTCGATACGTCGGGCAAATGCCATTGCCTACGATGTAAGAGAGAAAGGAAGACCTGTGCGGAAAGGAGATCCCTTAAACGATGAAATAATAAAAGATGAAAAAGGTAATCCGGTTATGATTCCGGGTTCACTGAAAAACGTAAAAGCAATAGGATGGTTTTTAAAAGAATATGGCATCGCTCAGATTTCAATGAACCTGACAAATATTTCCGTAACACCAGTACATATTGCTTTTGACGAAGTATGCAGGAAGGCCGATGACAGAGGCATAAGGGTCACCGGTTCTGAACTGGTAGGACTTATCCCCCTTAAGTCGCTCCTCGATGCAGGACGCTTCTTTCTTTTAAAACAACAACGATCAACCGGAGTATCGGATGAGGAGCTTATAAAAATTGCAGTCAGGTCAATGGGGCTGAATGATCTTCATCACTTTAATCCTGAAGAAAAAATAATAGAATATGTCATGATAAACAAGGAAAAAAAGGAGAGACTCGTTGCAATGAATCTCGAAGCATTCATGAACGAAACAGCATCTGAATCGCCTGCTCCGGGAGGTGGTTCTGTGTCATCATACATTGGTGCTCTGGGTGTCGCCCTTGGTACGATGGTTGCAAACCTGTCGAGCCATAAGCGGGGATGGGATAACAGATGGAAAGAGTTTTCCGACTGGGCAGAGAAAGGGAAAAAGATCCAGAATCAACTTCTACGGATGGTTGATGAGGATACTGATGCTTTTAAAGGGATTCTTAAAGCTTATAATCTTTCCAATAAGTCAGAGGAGGAAAAATTATTAAGAAAGAATGCAGTTCAGGATGCAACCAAATATGCTGCTCTGGTTCCTTTTGAAGTCATGAAAACAGCCTATTCGGGTTTCGAACTAATACGGGAAATGGTCGAAAATGGAAATCCTGCCTCCATAACTGACGCTGGTGTTGGTGCCTTGGCACTAAGGTCTTGTATAAGGGGTGCTTTTTTAAATGTAAAAATAAATGCCTCAGGACTGGAGGATAAAGAATTCGCTAAAGATCTGGTTTTTAATGCCTGCAATCTTGAATCAAAAGCCATGATGGAAGAAGATGCCATAATGAAGCTAATAGATTCTAGGATATGCCCGGAGGAAAAGAAGAAAGAGTGAGAGTGAGAGTGAGAGTGGGAGTGAGAGTGGGAGTGGGACGGGGTGAGAATGTTAAGATTTTATTCTTCTGATTGTTCGAAGATGGTGAGAGTATCTCTTGTATTCCTGTTTAAATATACCGTGATGATCAATGGTGTCGATTCTCACCCTGCCTGATGCATGAATAATCAATCCTCTTGAAATTATCATGCCGACATGTGATATTTTTCCTCTTTCATTATCAAAAAATACCAGGTCGCCCGGGAAAGTATCATCCAGGAAACCAATAGTCTCTCCAGTTTCGGCCTGTTGCCAGCTATTGCGGGGTATGGTTATACCGTGAATTTTGTAAGTCAGCTGGGTAAATCCGGAACAGTCAATCCCGGAAGGAATCCTGCCCCCCCATATATATGGGCTGTTAATAAATTTCATGGCAGTATCAGTCAGCGAATCGCTCGTTGAAATGTATTTCTTGTCAAAATCGGGAGAGGTGGTATAAACGTTCGGGCCTATGCTGAACAACTTATTCTGAAAATCAGGATTATAAATTTCGCATCCGGCTTCCAGAACCAGTTTTGTCTTGTCGTTTTTCCAGCACAACAGGGATCTGTTCAGAACAAATCCGTTGAAATCGCCTGTATCACTTGTAAATTGCAGGTGATCCTTATCAATCCAACCGGCATATTTATCAAAAAGTGTCTCAATCTTTATCCATGTTCCTGATTCATCAACAATTACATATTTTTCCCCGAAAAGAACCTGACTTAACATCTCGGTTCTGTGTGAAGGACCTGACCGGAGGGGAACAATTACATTTTCACTGATAAACGATTCCATCTAGTGTATTAATAATATGCTCCAAAATTAACAAATATCCCTGATTAAGCTGACATTAATTAATTTCAACTTTTTGGAATTTTCATGGTTATACTATAGTGAAAATATATCTATTTTTACTGCTGATAATAAAGATTATTTTATATAAGCAGTTATGTCAGAAACCGATAGTGTATGGAAAGGCAGTAAAAACTATCTTCTTCAGCTGGTATTGTTTGTTGCAAGCATTATAATAGTGGTTGGAATATCCCCGCGTCAGGGCAAATTCAGGTATGAATTTCAAAAGGGAAAGCCATGGCTCAGGACTTCACTGATTGCACCATGGGATTTCCCTGTCCTCAAGCCGGAGGGTGTTGTAACGCGTGAACGCGACAGTATCATCAGGAATTTCTCCCCATATTTCAGGTATGATACTGAGATNNACCGGCAATGAGCTGCAATTCATACTCTCAGAAGTGTATCAGAGGGGAATTATTGAAGTTAACGAAATAACCGGAAGTGCTGAACTAAAGGGAGGTGAAATAACAGTAGTAAAGGGTAAAATAGGTGAACAACGAAAACTAAGTTCCGTATTCGGGCAAAAAGATGCATATCAGTTTGTCAACACAAAAAAAGATGAACTTGAGAAACAGTTATTATCAGCCGGGAACCTGAATCTGGGTGGTTTCATTGCAACTGTGGCATTATACAATTTTATTAAGCCAAACCTGTTCTATGATGCTGCAACATCAACTACGGTAAAAGACAGAATGATAAAGGAGATAAGCATTAACCGGGGATTGGTTCAGGAAGGCGAGTTGATAATTGCACGGGGAGAGATCCTGGATGACGCCAAATTTGTAATGCTCGATTCATTTAAAAACGAATATGAAAAGAGATTGGGTCAGAATGACAGATGGTTGGTAATATTCGGAAGACTGATTTTGGTTACAGCCTGTTATCTTGCATTATATCTTTTTATGTATCATCACCGGCGCGAAGTTCTAAGCTCAATTCAGAGGACATTTTTTATCATCCTTATTATTCTTCTTTTTGTTGTAATAACCAGGATGGTAATCTACTTGCCGAATGAGATAGTTTTCCTGATACCTTTTGCAATAATTCCGATTGTAATCAGAACTTTTTATGATTCAAGGATCGCCCTGTTTGTACACCTTGTTGCGATTATGCTTGCAGGATTCATCGTTTCTAATCCTTTCGAATTTGTTTTTATAAGTTATATTGCTGGTGCAATAGCATTATTCTCACTTACAAATATTTACAGACGTGCCAAGCTTTTTTTTACTGCGTTGATGGTGTTCCTTACATATTCGGTGGTCTATTTTGGAATGGGTATTATGCAGGAGGGAAGTATTGCTGACATGGACTGGAAAAACTACAGCTGGTTTGCAGGCAACGGGGTACTGCTGCTTTTAAGCTATCCGCTGATCTTTGTGTTTGAAAAGACATTCAGGTTTATATCTGATGCAACCTTATTTGAATTGTCAGATACCAACCAGCCTCTTTTAAGAAAGCTTGCAGATGAAGCTCCCGGATCATTCCAGCATTCTTTGCAGGTTGCAAATCTTGCAGAAGAAGCTGCAAGAGAAATCGGAGCCAACCATCTTCTTGCAAGAACAGGGGCTATGTATCATGACATTGGGAAAACGGCCAAACCTGAATTCTTTGTTGAAAACCAGACCGAAGGATTTAGTCCGCATGATAATCTCGATCCTCTGAAGAGCTCAAAAGTGATTACAGGTCATGTGAATGAAGGAGTGGAACTGGCAAAAAAATATAAACTTCCAACGCCTTTAATTGATTTCATTCAAACTCATCACGGAACTACCGTTGCCTATTATTTTTACAAGAAATTTCTTGACAGGAATCCAAAAAACAGTAATATGGAAAAGGAATTTGCTTACAGTGGGCCAAAACCTTTTTCGAAAGAGACTGCAATCGTTATGATGGCTGATGCCGTAGAAGCATCTTCGCGGAGCCTTGCCAATTATTCTGAGGAAAATTTAAATGAGCTGGTAGAAAGGATAATCTATATCCAGGAGCAGGATGGCCAGTTTGCCGAAACACCGCTTACCTATAAAGATATTTCGCATATAAAGAGTGTCTTTATAAAGAGGTTGTCAAATATCTATCATGCCAGGATAACTTATCCGGAAAGGGAAATCACAAGGGGCTAACGCATATCTATTATCTCAAATCCTTTATATTTCTCGGGAGAGAAGATAAAAAGTGAAGCATCCGGTTTTTGCTTCAGATTGTATTCCTTAATATTCAGAGTAAGAGTTAATCCTTCTCTGCTCTTGTATTCAATGCTTTTAAGATCGAGAGCAGGTTTTTCCAGAATAAGCCTGATCCTTATCAAATCATCTTTAATATCTTCGGGATACATGTCAATCAGGTATGATTCAGTTCTTTCTTCGACCAGTCTGTTTTTATATCCTTTTTTGTACATTGAAAAAACAGAGGATGGTCTGCTCTGAAAAGAGTCATCTTTCCTGTCAGGTCTTGTTATTGTTACCTCTTTCTCAACCGGCAGCAGATTCCATGCTGTCTCTCCGTTAAACCATACTATATTATCAGGCAGCTCAAGTTTGTATTTATCTTTACTCAGTATTATTGAGCCGGTTATGGTACTACTGGCTCCTTCCATCTGGTCTGTCGTAACAAGTTCAAAGCTCATATAAATGGAGGGTGCTGCAAGTGCTCTGGCGGAAAACCTGTCAAGTATTCTTATCGCCTCCGGATCATTCTGTCCGTAAGCATTAGAAAAAATGAATATAGTAGTAAGAAAGCTTAATATTGTTACTCTCATCTGAATGGCATTTATTCAAGACTCCTCAAAATCTGTTCCAAATGTATCAGATCGGAACAGAGGACGTCTCGGGCCTTGCTTCCTTCGAAAGGGCCGACGATACCTGCAGCCTCAAGCTGATCAATTATTCTGCCGGCTCTGTTATATCCAATTGACAATTTTCTCTGTATCAATGAGGTCGATCCCTGCTGGTGCTGGACTACAAGTCTGGCAGCTTCATCAAACATTGTATCTCTCTTTTTCAGGTCGACATCCTGTGTTCCCATTTCACTGTCGTCAATGAATTCGGGAAGATGCATGGCATCATTATATCCCTGTTGTGATCCGATAAAATCAGTAAGTTCTTCAATTTCGGGAGTGTCAATAAAAGCACACTGTACCCTGACAGGTTCACTACCCGAAGATACAAGCATATCACCACGACCCACCAGCCTGTCGGCACCTGTTGCATCTAGAATAGTCCTTGAATCAATTGAAGAGAAGACCCTGAAGGCAATCCTTGTCGGGAAATTAGCCTTTATGAAACCAGTTATGATATTGGTGGACGGCCTTTGTGTGGATATAATCAGGTGTATTCCGATTGCTCTTGCCAGCTGGGCAAGCCTTCCTATAGGACCTTCTATCTCCCTGCCTGCGGTCATTATAAGATCAGCAAATTCATCAATTATAAGGACAATATAAGGCATATATTTGTGTCCCTTTTCAGGATTTAGTTTTCTTGAAATAAACTTCTCATTATATTCCTTAATATTTCGTGCCTGGGCTCCTTTAAGGAGCTCAAGCCGGTTGTCCATCTCAATGCAAAGGGAATGAAGAGTGTTTATAACTTTCTGTGTGTCAGTTATTATTGCATCTTCTTCACCAGGAAGTTTTGCAAGGAAATGCTTTTCAATTTTAGAATATAACGGTAATTCAACCCTTTTGGGATCAATAAGTACAAACTTGACTTCAGCAGGATGCTTCTTGTAAAGAATAGATGTTATAATAGCGTTGATTCCCACCGATTTTCCCTGGCCGGTTGCCCCTGCCACAAGCAAGTGAGGCATTTTCGTCAGATCAACAATATATGGATCATTAGTTATTGTCCTCCCCAGTGCAAGCGCTATATCAAACCTGGTGTCCTGAAAAGCTTTTGAGGTAATAAGCGATCTCATTGAAACCATTTCAGGTTTCTTATTAGGGACCTCAATACCAACTGTTCCCCTGCCGGGAATGGGTGCTATTATCCTGATACCAAGTGCTGAAAGGTTAAGGGCAATATCATTTTCGAGCGATTTAATGCGAGCCAGTCTTACCCCCCTCTCCGGTACAATCTCATACAGAGT
>DCVC01000283.1:2085-7197 GCA_002328625.1 Bacteroidales bacterium UBA2198 | reverse complement strand
GATTTGTGCTCCTTCAGAATGGAAACCGGCGGGAACCTATACCTGGAGAGGTCAAGACGAGGATCATAATTTTCCATAATTTTTTCCACCTCGTGGTCGGGAAGAATGTCATCTGCTTCCGGGCGGGTTATTTTAATGGGTACATGCTCTTTTGGAGCGACAACAGGTTCATCTTTATCAAACTCATGAATTATAGAGCCATATAAATCTTTGTATTCTTTTTCGCCATCGGGATGTCTGACAACAAATTCAATCTCATCCTTGCCATTAACTTCATTATTGCCGGATCCTGATAAGCGATCTGAATCGGTCGTCAAAAATACTTCAGATGTCACCGGTGTTGGAATTTTATCCTTATTTCCAGGCCTGATACTCGCTAACAAGGCTGACAATTTCATTTTTATTGACGCAGGATGTAAATTCAGTAAAAAAACCAGAAAGGTTGCAGTAATAAATATTAAGAGAATTCCTGTACCTATTTTACCCATAAATGCATTCAGCCACCTGGTGATCTCATATCCCTGAGCTCCGCCGGGTCCGCTTAGAAGGTATCCGTTCGATTTTCCAAACAAGAATCCAAGGACAAGGGAAGTGACAATTGCTGCAATGACGAACTTACCAAGCAGATTCCACAGCTTAATCTTTGGAAAATTAAGAAGGTATAATCCAACGGAAGCAATTATCAGAGGTAAAAAGAACGCCCCTAATCCAAATCCATATCCAATTATCATTTTTGCCAGCCAGAATCCGCTTTTTCCGGACCAGTTTCTTACCCTTACGTCAGCATCTGAAACAATATCGGAATTTGCTATGCTGAGATCGCTTTTCCACCAGAACAGATAAGCCACACATGCAAGGAGAAGATATAGTGCGAAACCCGTAAAAAGAATTCCAAATACGAATCTAACCCTCTCGTCCTTAAAAAATGATACGGATTTATCAGAACTCCTGGCACCTTTTTTCCCGGCATCTTCCTTCTCTTTCTTCATATTAAGATTTCTTGACTCAGCAAAAGTTGATTTAGTATTGCTGAAATTTTTCTAAAAGCAACGCAAAGGTAATAATTTTGAATTGTACACAGAAAAGAGAAGAATTGAATTAACTTCTGATGACATGAAAAGTATTACTGATGCCAAGTGTCAGCGTCCCGAGCCTTTCGCCTTACTTGCTACAGATTAATCATTTTATTAATAAATTTATTAATATCTTCCCGGGATACTTTGACGAACTTTTGCTTTCTCTCAAATACATAATCAGGGATATCTTTCCTGTAAACATTTTCAGCCTGAAACTGAAGTTCTGAATGCCCCATGAAGAAGAAAAAGCTCAGAAGGACCCCGTCAATCTGGAAAAACGGAGTAGCAGCATTCGGATTTTTTACTTTGATTTCATCTGTGTACCAGATATTGAATACTTTACTCCTGTCGAAAGGAAATGTGACTTCAGCATTTTTGCAATTAAACCCGCAGATCAGAGCTGATTTGGATGTTTTTCTAATTTCTATCCCGTCCATGGCTTCGAATCCAGGGTGAACTTCGCCCGGCTTGGAAGAATAGAAATACTTTATTGTAAATATACTCAGGTAGGTATCATAAATCTCCTTTTCAGGATTTGAAAGATTTATAATCCCGGATCTTCCTATCGGGGAGATTAATTCATAAATGATTTTATCATCTTTAAACGATACAATTAGGCTTTTTGGCATTATTTCCCTTGGCATGGAACTTACATTTCCCAGATAATTGATAGAGTAATGTATTTCACCCTGCCTTATATTACTTCTCCCTTTTTCCTTGCAGGAATAACCTGTTAATGCAATGAAGAATGCAATTAACAATCCATATATGATTCTCACGCAGTCTTATAATTTGAAAGGGGTAAATTTAATATTTTTTTTAACAAGAATCCGATCGACTGATATTTGTGATGAAAATTCGAGAAATATGTTTTAAAACATATGATCCTGGTGTATACTGCAAATATTACAATTTCAAAGAATTTGGTAGCTTTGTGGTCTTCCTGAGTTAATTGATTATCCCATATATTGTCATTAAAGTATTATAGACAAAGCATTAAATCAAATATTTCATGAAGAAGAGACTGGCAGTTGTTGCCCTGGGCGGCAATGCAATTTTGCGGGGGGACCAGATAGGAACAATAGATGAACAGGAGCAGAACACAACAGAGACTCTTGAAAACCTTTTATTTCTTATTAATGAAGGGTATGATCTGATAATCACCCATGGTAACGGACCTCAGGTTGGAAATATACTGATGAGGAACGATGCAGGCGAGCATATGTACAATATTGCCCAGATGCCGATCGATATTTGTGTTGCTGATTCACAGGGGGGCATCGGATACATGATTGAAAGGATGTTCAGGAATGTCCTTAATAAATATGGTATTGAAAAGAATGTAATTTGTATTGTGACCCAGGTGGTTGTTGATATAAATGATCCGGCTTTTAAAGACCCCCAGAAAAGGATAGGCAAGATATATACAAGGGAAGAAGCAGATGCTCTGAAAGCCGACAAGGGCTGGCTTTTCAGGGATGAAGTCAAGACGCAGGGCGGATTCAGAAGGGTGGTCCCATCTCCTTTGCCTTCAGATATAATGAATGTATCAATTATAAATGAGCTGGCACGTAAGGGGAATATTGTCATTGCAGCAGGTGGTGGTGGTGTGCCTGTGTATATTGACGAAAGGAAAGATGTAAGGCCTGCCGAAGCTGTTATTGACAAGGATCTTGCATCCTCGCTTCTTGCCACACTTGTCCAAGCTGACGAATTCTACATCCTGACAGATGTCCCATATATATATATTAATTTCGGAAAAGACGATCAGGAGATAAGAGAATTTCTTAATTATGAAGATGCATTAAAATATCTTAATGAAGGTCATTTTGCCAAGGGGAGCATGGCTCCAAAAATAGAAGCATGTCTGAATTTTATAAAAAAAGGGGGAAAGAAAAGTGTAATTACCGAGGCCTTCAAGCTGGCGGATAAAAAATATGGATCAAAAATTACCATGGAGTATGAAGATGAAAGGCGATAAATGTAACTCTTCAGACATCTTGTCAGAGGAGTAACCGTGTCGCCGGTTACCCGTTGACCGTTACCCCTGGCTTTTATGTAATAAACAAATAATTCTTACCTTTAAATCCTTCAACTTTTAAAACTTTCAACATTTTATTTTAAAATCCACACCGTAATAAATATGACAATCGATCTACGCAACCGCAGTTTCCTGAAACTTTTAGACTTCAGACCTGAGGAAATCAAATATCTTCTTGATCTTGCCCTTGAACTGAAAAAAGCAAAAAAATCAGATACTGAAATACAGCATCTTAAAGGAAAGAACATAGCTTTAATATTTGAGAAAGCTTCAACCAGGACAAGATGTGCTTTTGAAGTTGCAGCTTTTGATCAGGGAGCAAATATAACATACCTTGGCCCGAGCGGCTCGCAGATCGGACAAAAAGAATCGATGAAGGATACAGCAAGGGTGCTTGGAGGAATGTACGACGCGATTGAATACCGTGGTTTTGGACAAGCTATCGTCGAAGAGCTTGCTGAGTATTCGGGAGTGCCGGTCTGGAATGGGCTTACTAATGAATTTCATCCAACACAGATTCTTGCAGATTTTATGACTATGCTCGAACATTCTGACAAACCTGTTAACAGAATTGCTTTCTGTTATCTTGGTGATGCACGGTTCAATATGGGAAACTCCCTGATGGTAGGTGCTGTAAAAATGGGAATGGATTTCAGGATTGCAGCTCCTGAAGCATTTCAGCCTGCTGAGGAACTGGTTTCAAAATGCAGATCTATTGCTTTTGAAACCGGAGCTAAAATAACTATAACTGAAAATGTTGATGAAGCAGTCAGAGGTGTTGATTTCTTATACACCGATGTCTGGGTGTCGATGGGAGAGCCCGATTCAGCATGGGAAGAACGAATAAGACTTCTTAAACCATTCCAGGTTAACATTGAAGTAATTAAGAAAACTGGTAACCCGGGGGTTAAGTTTCTTCATTGTCTGCCTGCTTTTCATAACAGGGAAACAAAAATCGGGGAAGAGATTTTTCAGAAATTCGGACTTGACGGAATGGAGGTAACTGAGGAGGTTTTTGAATCAGAATATTCAATAGTATTTCAAGAAGCTGAGAACAGATTGCACACAATTAAAGCTGTAATGGTAGCAACCCTGGGTAACTGAATTGAATATTTCGTCCTGAGCCTTGCTTCCTCACCCCTTTGCTATCAGTTCTTTTACAAAGTAGAAGGTTATGATGAAAGATGCTGCAAGCTTCAATCCTATACCTGTCAGAAATCCGAGTAAACTTCCGAATCCTGCCTTAAAGGCATATTGCATATCATCTTTGAAGATCATTTCGCCCACTACAGCACCAACGAATGGTCCTATTATTATTCCTACAGGCCCAAGGAATAAGCCAATAATCAATCCGACCGTTGCTCCCCTGATGCCATACTTTGAACCTCCGAATTTCTTCGTTCCCCATACAGGAACAATGTAGTCAAGAATAGTAACAACTACTGCAATAACGGCTAAGCTAACAAGAATTGTGGATGAAAAAGTCGCAAATTTTGTAAAATGAAGCAATATTATCCCTAAGAAACTTAATGGTGGTCCTGGTAATACCGGAACAAGACATCCTATGATACCAAGTATCATAAGTATAATCGCAAAAAAAAGAAGAATATAATCAGACATTCAGTCAATTGCTTCTTTACTTCTTACCAAGGTCATCAAATTCAATATCTGTAAATTTTTCCGTGGTAAGTCCTGTAACGTCCTGAGAAACTTCATTTTCCAGCTGTGGTGAGTGTGCTGATATTTCTCCTTTCCCGTTGTCAATGTAAGTTACAGCATCCCTGAGTCCCTCAGTAAACTTTTCAAAATCTTCTTTGTACAGGAAGATCTTATGTTTTTCATAGAATATCTTCCCCTCTTTACCTAAACGCTTTTTGCTTTCAGTAATGGTAAGGTAATAATCATCCTTGCGGGTAGCTTTGACATCAAAAAAATATGTTCTTTTGCCTGCCCTGACCACCTTCGTGAAAATCTCTTCTTTGATGCTCTTTTCAC
>DCVC01000283.1:0-2060 GCA_002328625.1 Bacteroidales bacterium UBA2198 | reverse complement strand
GATTGTAACTAAATTTCAGGTGATTGTTTTAAAGTAATGGAAAAAGAGTATTTTTGATGCGCAAATCTGAGGTTCTTTTATAAATGATAAGCAGAAGATTACTTCGCATTAAGGCCCTGATGGCTCTTTATGCTTATAACAGGAGAGATGATGGAAACCTTGCACAGGCTGAAACAGAACTGATGTTCAGCGTCGGCAAAACATATGACCTCTATCATTATTTGCTCTTACTTCTGCTTGAAATAGTTGACATAGCGGCTGAGAAAATAGAGCAAGCCCTTCAAAAGAAAATGCCTACAGCCGAAGACCTGAATCCTAACAAACAATTTATAGATAATCTGGTTATTGCCCAGTTAAGGAATAACAGGGCACTTGATAAGTATATTTCTTCTAAGAAGCTGACATGGGTAAACAACTCCCATATTCCCCGTCTCCTCTTTAACAAATTGATTATATGGGATACGTATATTGAGTATATGCAAACATCAGGTCATATATACTCAACCGATAAAAAGCTCATCATCAATATTATAAGTGATCTTTTTGCAAACTCTGACGACCTGCTGGCCAATCTTGAAGAGCAGAGTATTTATTGGAATGACGATATTGAGTACGTGACTTTAATGATTGAAAAAACTTTGAAAAAATTCAAAGCCGATTCGGATGATAATACAAAGCTTATGCCCTTGTTTAAGAATGAAGAAGACGAAGAATTTGTGAAAATCCTTTTCAGAAAGGCAGTTCTTAATTCAGAGAAATACTCCGGGCTTATTGACCGTAATACTACAAACTGGGAAATTGAACGTATTGCATTAATGGATATTCTTGTTATGCAACTTGCTATAACTGAGATTCTTGAATTTTCTGAAATACCTGTTAAGGTAACTCTTAATGAGTATATAGAGATCGCAAAATACTATTGCACCTCAAAAAGCAGTACATTTGTCAATGGAATTCTTGATAACATAGTGAAGGAGATCCGTGAAAAAGGTTTTATTAATAAATCAGGGCGCGGATTAGTAGGTGAAACAGTTGATGGCAAAAAATGACTATATCTATAGAAAACTGGTTGTGATGAGGAATGGGGGCTTAATAATATTATCCATAAATTTAATACTATGGTCCTGCAGATCAGGTGGCGATAATAAAAACAGTGGTGATTCCACACTGATTGCTGAAAGGGATACTGCTGAAATAAGCTTTCACGTTTATGAGCATAACTTCGGTAAAGTTAAGGAGGGTGAAAAAGTTGCATATATATTCGCCTATGAAAACAAGGGTCCGGGCAACCTTGTAATCCATTCTGTTTCTTCAAGCTGCGGCTGCACTGTTCCTAAATATGACAAAAAACCCATACCTCCCGGAGGAGAAGGCAGGATGGAAGTAGTGTTTAATACATCAGGTTTTAGCGGCATGCAGACAAAGACAATCACTGTAAGATCAAATTCCAGAACACCAGTTGTGATTCTAAAAATTATTGCAGAAATAAATTCAGATTGATAAAAACCAATAACTAATATTTTAAGCGATGACCAATTTTGTTTTTTTATTTTTGATGGGTCAACCATCAGGGGGAGGCTCAGGCCAGGGTAATGCACTTGTTACTTTCCTTCCCCTTATTCTTGTTTTTCTTGTTTTCTATCTGTTTATGATCAGGCCACAGATGAAAAAGCAGAAGGAATTGAGCAATTACAGAAACTCCCTGAAAAAAGGAGATAAGGTGATAACGACAGGGGGTATCTACGGAAAGATTTATGAAGTGAAGGATAACTTTGTAATGTTGGAAGTTAGTGGCGATCTCAAGCTTAAGGTCGATAAAAGTGCCTTAGTGAAAGATCCTACCGACGTTGGACAAAAGTAGTATATATTCATAATGACCCGGGTGAAAGGGAAATATACCATATGGTTAAAAAACCTTTACAGTAAGGATACTGGTTTTAATAACAGGGATGTAGTAATATTCCTTTTTTTTCTTTTTCTGTCATTTATCTTCTGGTATCTGAATTCACTCGGCAAGGATATTGAAACCGAAATCAGTTATCCTGTCAGGTTTATTAACA
>DCVC01000155.1 GCA_002328625.1 Bacteroidales bacterium UBA2198 | reverse complement strand
TTTTAACTTGTGTCTCGAGGCCTAACCACCAAGCACAACCTGTTTAATTTTGCGGGCAATATCCTCAGGTGAAAGAATAAAATCAATGCACCCGCTTGCTATGGCACTCTCAGGCATATCCGGTTGAGAGGCTGTCTCGGGTTTCTGAGCAATGGTAATACCGCCAACCTCTTTAATACCGCATAGCGCATCTGCGCCATCGCCATCATAGCCGGAAACAATTACAGCGATAAGTTTGCCATCCCAGTTCTCAGTCAGCGAGCGCATAAAAACAGTAATCACATCCGGCCATCCCCATGGTTTTGAAATCGGCTTCAGGCGAAATTCTTTATTAAGAACATGCAGGTCCCTCTTCTCCGGGATTATAAACACATGATCAGGGTCGACATCCAGTTTTTCCGTAATCAATTCCACAGGCATCTTTGTATGCCGTGGGAGTATCTCGTGTAACATCGTAGCTACTTTCCTGAGGTGATTAACAATAACAATGGCAGCTCCCGTGTCAGCAGGCAAATTCCGGAGCAACCGTATATAAGCGTCGAGACCGCCAGCCGATCCACCCACACAAACTATGGGAAAGTTCCTTCTTTTTTCTTCGTGTTTCGTAGGTGTCATTGTCTGTTTACTTAATTCCTGTGACGCGCTGTTTTAAGAAACATGATTTGTCATGGGAGTAGGCAATTTGTGACCGGCAAGATAAAAAGGGAATTCGCAATTATTGTTACATGATTCTTAGTATAAATTACATACTTCCAATATATTAGAGAAATGGCGGCCCGTTATAATTTAATATTGTAAGACTTTTCACAAAAAGACGGAAGGCGGATTACAACAGACGAACTTGATTCCACCTGACCATCTGTTGTTGCAGTATAATTGTTAATTTTATCCCTCCGGAAAGAAAAGCAGGTGACACGAGAACTATGGCATATCAGAAGGGACTAATTATCAGGAAAATCATTCATCTTTCATTAGGTCTGATTATATTGATACTTAGTTGTGTTCTGGAAAGGAATGTTTTGTTGTACCTGATTACAGCCGGTACAATTTTCTCATTTTTGACTTTCAATTATCAAAAATTTCATCTCTTGCATAAAACTACAGACGCGAGTCTGGGCACCCTTTATTATCCCGTTGGAATATTATCATCTTATCTGATTTTGTATAATCTGCCCTTGTATTATTTTCATTCATCCCTGATGGTGCTCTCCTTATCAGATACACTGGCAAATTTTGCAGGTCGGATACAGAAGGGGAATATCTGGTTCAGGACGTTTCATGACAGAAAGAGTATCTACGGAATTTTAGCTTACTCCTTTTCTGCCGGTTTGATTCTATGGCTTATTTTGTCCGATTATCTTACTTTAAGTATCCCGTATATCCTTTTTGCAGTGTTATTGGCAGTTATCCTTGAAATTGCATCTATGCGAGGCTCTGATAATTTCAGTATTCCGGTCGGGCTTGCCTTGTTTTTTTTACTGTCGTATCATTATGAGGTTAATTACCTTTATTTGTCTGCAATTCTGGTTGCTTTGGCCCCAGCGTGCTTTTTGCTGTTTAAGTTCAATATTCTTTCCCGCCGGGGAAGCTTTATTGCCTTTTTACTGGGGTTTTATTTTGCAGGTATCAGAGGTTGGGAATGGTTGATACCTGTTTTAATATTCTTTCTGAGCTCTGCAGCTTTTACAAAATTACATCATGCAATAAAAGGAGTTGGGAGAAAAGCCCCAGCCCGCAATGCCTGGCAGGTTATTGCCAATATAATATGGGCAGTAACCAGCTCAGCACTGTTTCTATTGACGCACAATGAAATCTTTATATTGTTCTTCATTGCTTTCGTGGCTGCTGTGACGGCTGATACATGGGCCAGTGAAATTGGTCCTCTGCTAAATAAACGATGCTTTTCCCTGGCGACTATGAGAACGGTGCCGGCGGGTACCAATGGCGGTATTTCGTTTTTTGGCAGTGTGGCAGCATTGAGCGGTGCAGCTATTATCTCTTCCTTATCATACTACCTATTCTTTGGCTCCTGGCAATGGGATATCATAGCAATTCTCAGCCTCTCCGCATTTTTAGCCTGCTTTGCGGATTCCCTTCTTGGAGCTTTTGCCGAAGACAAAATGCTTAGGATGGATTATTTTAAGAAACGAAATACGTTGGAATCCATTACGCCCAATGATCTGGTAAATATGATCGGATCAGGTACAGCTTTTATTTTTTACCTTTTACTGTCGTGGATTTTTCTATAATAATCAATGCAGGTGCAGGTATGCCGTCGTTAGCGAAATACAGGCCGGCAAGCCGCAGGGAGTACGGCCAGAAAAAAATATCCGGGGCTTACTGCGATTATAAAAAGATATATATCAGGAACCCGATGATAAGCAAGAGGGAAAATGCCAGATGTATGAGCACTGTCAGTTTCGCGCCCTGTTTTATCATGTCAGGATTGTCATGGTTTTTATATATAATACCTGCAGCCCTGGGAAAAATAAGAATGTAAGGGATAAGTGCAAAAAGGAAGAGCCATGAATGACCCGGGGAAAAGATGAACAACAAAATTACATTTGCTATTATTCCTGCCTGCACGAGAAGATAGAGTACCGATGTAAACCTGGTACCCATGCGTGATGCCACTCCGTGTTTACCTCCTGCACGGTCCGCGTCGAGATCAATCATCTGCCCTGCAAGTAATATTGATGAAGTGCTGAGCCCTGTGGCAGGCATCAACAGCCAGATCAAAGGATGCATTCCCAGGTTCTGACCAACTGTGGCTATCATTATAGCCATCGGACCAAAAGCAAACCAGACAGATATTTCACCCCAACCCCTGTAAGCCAGCTTAAATGGCGGTGCCGTATAGTATTTGCTGAAAAAGGCTGACAGCAGATAGAGTCCCCACAGATATGGCCATAAATCTTTATCTATGAGTGGCATGAGTGCTATTGTTCCGGCAAGTGCCACAATCAGTCCGATGCGGGCCAGAAGAAACATCTTACCCATAAGTTCGGGATTATCAAGCAAGACGCCTGACCCTCCGCTGGATTCATTTCGGTGCACATTCACCTTATCTGTTCCCTGTATGGTATCATATATGTCGTTATATACATTGGTGGCTACATGCAGCCCGATACCGATAATCAACACTATCATAAAATTGAGCACCTCAAGGCTGCCGTTAAGATGGACAGCCAGCAGGGTTCCCAGTATTATGGGAGCGATAATGGAGCTCAGAAAATGTGCTCTTATCATTTTAGCAATTCCCGGGTTCTCTTTCATAAGCTGATTCTTCCTTGTTTATTTGCTTATAAATTTAGCACAAAATGGAGAAAAATGCAGGCACATAATGTTCAGATCAACACAAAATAATCGGCCAGGGGGCAGACGGCGGCGGTCATTTCCCTTTTATCGGGGAAGCATTATGTAATTTCATCAAACATAACTTCGGCTGAAGTACCTGTTTTAAATAAAGGTTCCTCTATGGGTAATGTAAAATAAAATGAGGACCCTTCACCCTCAATGCTTTCCACCCATATTTCACCGCCATTTTTTTCCAGGAATCCTTTCACCAATAATAATCCGATTCCAGCTCCTTTATTTTTTTGTCTTGCTTCTGAAAGGGATTTCAATTGCGGTGTAAAAAGACTTTTCATTATCTCTTTGGACATTCCGACTCCGGTGTCCTTGACCTGAATAATAATTTTGTCATCCTTGCTTTTTGCCGTAACCGTTATTGTTCCTCCTTTTTCTGTATGTTTTATCGCATTTGAAACGATATTCCGAATGATGGAAATGAGCATTTTGCCATCCGCAAATACAGAAGTATCCGATTCAATTTCGTGATGAAGATTTATCGCATTTATTGAAGCAGTTTCGCTTAAAGTTTCAAGTACTTTATTAATGTATTCGGTCAGTTTAATTTTTGTTGGAGAAAAAACGTCCGCTGCGTACTTAATTCTTGCCCATTCTACAAGATAGTCCAGCATTTCTAATTCATCCGTTGATGATTTATAAAGCATGTCAAGCATTTCCCTGACATCATCGGTCTTCATTGTCTGCGAATATTCTTTCAAATACTCCACGATTCCGATAATAGCTGACAGGGGGCTTCTTAAATCGTGTGACAGTATTGCCAGAACACTCTCTTTATGAGTATTGAGATCTTCCAGTTCCCTGACATATTTTTTTATAGCATCCTCTGATTGTTTCCTCTCTGTCAGGTCGCGCAAAATTTTTACAAAACCCAACATTTCTCCCTCTGAACCGATGAGCGGGAAAATCAAACCATAAGCCCAGAACAGGCTCTTGTCCTTAGCAATGTGCCATCTGTTATCCGTTGCTCTGCCTTCTTTTAAAGCTGTTTCAATTTCTTTTTCCGGAATGCCGATTTTTAAATCTTCCTCAGTAAATATTATGTCGAAAGGTTCTCCAATAACTTCGTCCGTTTCGTAGCCAAATATTTTTGCAGAGCCGGAACTCCAACTGTTAATTTTGAATTCTTTGTCTAATGTAAAAATTGAATAATCCAGTAAGCTGTCAATTATCTGGCTATAAAACTCAGCAGTTGGTATATATTTATTTTTAAGAATCTTCGGATTGTCCTGATTGTTTTCCATTTTGATATATTTTAGTTAGTTATGTTTTTAAAAGCCTGCCTTTTCAATCCAATACAGCAACAGAACTATCAGGGCAGCAGCAGGCACAACCACCACCCAATCGTTCACCTTTAACATTGATGGTATTGTAATATCCCCAAAATAGCCTTTTTTCAGAATGCCGTTTTTTAATCGCGGATACATTACCGCGAAGATCCAGGTGCCCAGAATAATGCCGGCCAGTCCGCCTGTAACAGCATCCAGATATCCGTTGCCAATGGCACCGGCGATAGTCCCGGGACAATAGCCAAGCACGGCGAATCCAACGCCAAAAATAAGTCCGCCAATCACGTTCATGCCCACCGAGCCGTTCTTGAGCGAAAGCTTAATCAAGCCCAGCGATTTCATAAAATAAATCCCAATCATGCCTGTGACAACTGCCGAAAGCATAATTTTTAAAACCGTAAAATCGGTGAGCAGCAACTGGCCTACAATCACATCGTATTTGGTGGCTCCGCCCTTATGCAGCAAAAAGCCGAACAGGATGCCAAAACCCAAACCAAAGAATAAGGGTCTTCTATCTTCCACTGCTGCTTTATCCTTTGCATCCGGCCCTGTTTCTGAAACTTGTTTTTTTGTTTCCATCATGATCCGGGTTGAGTTAAGCAATAACACCATAAATGATATGGGCAGTTATAATCCCGCCGATAAAAAAGCAGATGGCTGAAACCCAGCTTGAAACAGCGAGTTGCAGTGTGCCGCTGATGCCGTGTCCGCTGGTGCATCCGTCGGCAAACCGTGAGCCGAAGCCCAGAATGACGCCCCCGGTCAAAGCAACAAGGACCCTGAGTAATGCGTTATCGCCAAAAGCTGAGGCCCAGAGTGAAGGCACCCATACACCAATCTGGAAATCGCCTGAGATGATGGCTGACAGGAATGATCCTATGATAACCCCGAAAACCAGCATCCATTGCCAGCTTATATGGAGTTTAATCTTTTTATAGTAGGGTCTTTGTTTCGCTTTATCAGCGGTAAACACCCCTTCAATCATCCCACCCGCACGGGCAAATGTGGTGGAAGTGGCAAGGGGCTTGCCTGATATCAAAAAACTCAGCCAGCTCAAGATCCCGATGCCTATGCCGACGGCATAGGGCGACCAGTTGGTATCAGTTAAAACTGAAGCAATTGTTTCCATGCTTTAATTTTTAAAATTGTGTTTTCAATTCTTAACCCTTTGAATAAAACCTGGAGCCGTGCGGATTTTGACAAACTGTGCAGCGTTTGGTGTATCCTGCAGCGCTGTAACCGGTCATACCTCCGGCAACATTGTACAGGTTTTTAAAACCGTGCTGACTCAGAATACTTACGCCAAGGCTGCTGCGATTTCCTGTACTGCAAATCATAATAATCGTATCTTCCTTGTGGAGTTCTGTAAATCTTTCACGCAATTCAGCCACAGGGATATTGATGGCCCTCTCAATATGGCTGTCTTCAAACTCAAGTGGGGCTCTCACATCGAGCAGAACGAATTTTTCAGAACCTGTAACCTTATCGTGTAAATATTCAGCTGAGATTTGTGTAACATAATTGGTTTTGTAACCTTTGGTAACCCATCCAGCCATACCGCCATCCAGGTAGCCCACGATACGGTCCTGCCCAACGCGCCTGAGCCAGACATTGGTTTCTTCTGCTTCTTTAAAACTGTCTGAAACAACCAGCAGGTCTTTGTCAATCGGCAGTACCCATCCCGCAAAGGTGGGAAGGTTACCGTTGATGTCCAGGCTCCACGAATCGGGAATATGCTGGCTTCCAAAGGCAAGATAGCTGCGGGTATCAACAACAGCAACATTTTCTTTTCCAATCATTTCTTTAAAGGCGTCCGGGTTAAGCTCTTTCATGCGGGGTAACTGTGAAATAAGGGAAGGTCCTTTACGGTTAATATCACTGCACCTGCTGAAGTGGTCAGGTGCAGGGGGCATATCTTCGGTAAGCGACTTGATGAACTCAGCCTTATCCCTGATTTGCAATGTGGCGTTGTATTTTCTTTCGTAGCCGATTATTGAGCGCCACTTGGCACCCATTTCCCTTCCGCAGAGAGAACCGGCACCGTGTGCAGGCAGCACTTCACAAAAGTCGGGGAGCTTTAAAATCTTATCGTGCAGACTGTGGTATAATTTATCGGCAAGCTCCTCAGCCATATCAGGGAAAAGGTCGGGGCGCCCTACGTCGCCAACAAACAGCGTATCGCCCACAAAGGCACAGACAGGGTCTTCTCCCCGCGAAGTATCAACCACCACATAGCACAGATGCTCAGGTGTATGGCCGGGGGTTTCCAGCACTTTGATAACCATGTCTTCGATCTCTATGGTATCACCCTCGCTTAACGCCACATGGTCGAAGGTGCACCCAGCCGATTTGGCCACGTAGATTTTTGCACCGGTTTTCTCTGCAAGGTCCATATGCCCCGAAACAAAATCGGCATGCAGGTGGGTTTGCAGGATATGGGTGATTACTACTCCAAGCGCACGCGCCTCGTCAATGTAGATATCGATGTCGCGTTGCGGGTCAATAACGGCACATACTTTTGATCCGGCCAGGATGTAGGAGCTGTGCGCAATCTTGTTGATAAAAAAATGTTTAATAAGCATAACGAGAGGCTTTATATGGTTGATTTTTTTTGATTAAATCATAAAAAAATAGAACAGTAAAACTGTAATTGTCAGAAAAAGGATTGTCATTCCACTTCCTGCCTTTATATAGTCAGCATTGCGATATCCACCTGATGACATCAGGAAAGCATTCACCTGGTGAGTGGGCAAAATAAAAGAGTTTGCCACGCAGACGGCAGCCATCAGCACAAGTGGCCGGGGGTCAATAACTGCAATAGCTGCCATGCCCATTACCAGGGGGGCCAGTACGACAATTGCCCCCACATTGGACATAAACAGTGAAAAAGCGGTTGACAGTACCCCAACCATCAGGACGAAGAAAACAGGGTGCAGATCAATAACCACGCTCATGATGGATTCGGCAAGGAACATGGCAGTACCTGTTTTTTGCATGGCCAAACCCAATGGAATCAATCCTGCCAGCAGAAAAACCACCTTCCATTCAATTGCCTCATAGGCTTCTCCGATATTAAGTACACGGGTAAGAACCATGCAAAGAGCTCCGGTCAGAAAAGCCATGGAAATGGGAAAGCCGAACATTGCCAGGGTAATGGCAAATACAAAGCAGCCTATTGCCGGCCAGGTTTTTGATTTATCTTTTTTATCCACTTCAAACCCGGTGAGTACAACAAAATCAGCACTTTCTTTCAAACCTTTTATTTTACCCCACCTGCCGTAAACAATCAGGGTATCACCTGTGCCGATTTTCACATCAGAAAAATCTCCATCCACTCTTTCTCCTTTGTTGAAGAGTATTACCGGCTCAACAGCGTATCGTTTTCTCAGGGAGTATTCTCTTAAGCTTTTCCCGGCAAGTTCTGAATTCGGCGGAATAATTACCTCGGCAAAACCGCCAGCATTGGGGTTAAAGTCATCAGAGAAAAAGCGTGACGCAGAGAGGTTCTCAAGCTTAAAGTCTTTTGAAAACTGGTTTATGTTCTCAGCAGAACCCAAAACGGCAAGGGTTTGCCCATCCTCAAATTTGGTTTCACGCCAGGGGGCGTAAACCACGTCTTCCCCCTTTCCGATACCTAACAAGTTGACATGGTATGTTTTCCATAAGCCAGCCTCTTCTGTTGTTATTCCAGCCAGTGAGCTTTCAGGGGTTACGGTCAGCAACCTGATGTTGTTCGGTAAATTAAGCTTCTCAACCAGCTTTTCCTGGTCTGTTTTTTCTGTTTCCCCAACTTTCTTCTTAGGTAAGACTTTACTTCCGAGCAGCAAAAAATAGCCTATGCCCGACAACAGGAGTACAATACCAACAGGGGTTACGCTAAATAAGTTGTAGGCTTCATGTCCTTCATTAATCAACAGGTCGTTTACCAGGATGAGCGGACCTGAGCCAACCATGGTAAGGGTACCCCCCAGTATGGCTGCAAACCCTATGGGCATAATAAGCGATGATGCGGGAATATTCGTACGGCGTGAAACCTGCATTATTCCCGGCAGAAAAAGCGCAGCTGCTCCAATGTTTTGAATTAAACCCGATAGTAAACCTGTTGAAATCGAGAGTAAACCAATTAAATTTCGTTTACGGGTGCCAGCTTTACTGATAATGAACTTTGAAAATTTATCCATTATTCCTGTACGGGCAATACCCCTGCCCAATATCATCACGCTCAGCATGGCAATAACGGCATTGCTCGAAAAACCCGAAAACATCTCCTGCGGGTTTAAAATGCCGGTCCAGCCCAGCGCCAGCATACAGCCAATGGCAACAATGTCAATGCGAACCCAATCGAGTACCAGCATTATTACTGTTACACTGAGGATTATCAAAACTATAATAATGCCCGTTTCCATATTCAACATATTAGTCTGGCTGGAGCTGTGTTTTAGTCTTGTCCCTGTGTGTCATAAAAATGGAGCCTGTTCTTGAGTTTAATAATCTCATTCTGCAGGATTTCTATTCGCTGCAATAAATATGTTATTGTCTCAATCCCTTCCAGGTTAATATCAAGATCATAATAGAAACGGACAAATTTTTCAAGCTGAGGAAGCTGTTCCTTTTCTACAAAATACTTTGACTCTATGGTGCTGATTTCAATTAATCCGTTTTGTTGCAACAGATTTATAAATGAAATCTCAATATTGTGGTGGACACAGAATTCATTTACCGCTATTAAATTATCTATTCTCGTTGCATCCATAATATTATGATTTTGATAATTCAGTAAATAAGTTTTTTTGCCTTTCGGTTAAATCGGTAGGGATTTTGACCATATAAGTTATGTATAAGTCTCCGAACTGCCCATCGGTTTTATATACAGGAAATCCTTTCCCCTTGAGTTTTACCTTACTTCCATTTTGCGTTTCGGGCTTTACTTTAAGCTTCACTTTTCCGCTAAGGGTATCGATGGTAATTTCACCTCCCAATACTGCTGCATATAATTCCAAGTCGACCTGGATATATAAATCATTACCCAGTCTTTTGATTCCCGGATGATTGGCTATTGAAAAAGTAATGTACAAATCACCGCTCGGTCCGCCATTTATTCCCGGACCTCCATGTCCTGCTATTTTTATGGTTTGTCCGTTTTCAATTCCGGCAGGAATTGTTATTCTTATATTCCTTCCGTTTACAGTAAGGGTTTGCCTGTGCGTTTTATAAGCATCAGAAAGGTTGAGTTGTAATTGTGCGTTGTAATCCTCCCCTCGAAATTTTACCTGTCTGCTTCTCCCGGTATTTGCTGAACCACCAAACATGGATTCGAAGAAATCCGAAAAATCCCCGCCGGATTGTGCCCGGGAATACTTTTTGCCACGAAAATCCGAGGGTTGTTCCTGGTATTGTTTTGCATTTTCAAACTGTTCGGCATTCTTCCAGTCCTTCCCGTATTTATCGTATTTTTTTCGTTTTTCAGGGTCACTGAGAACTTCATTTGCTTCATTGATTTGCTGAAAGTTCCGTTTCGCATCTGCATCTTTAGGATTCAAATCGGGGTGATATTTTCTGGCTAGTTTCCGGTAGGCACTTTTAATGTCGCCAGCGGTGGCCTTTTTTTCTATTCCCAGAATCTTGTAATAATCGATGAAGGTCATTTGTCTTATAAGTATCAAAAACCTATTGCATGCTAACTCCAAAGAAATATCCAATCATTATGAATGAATTTCATAAATATAATTTCATCAATAAAGAAGAAGTTACACAATTAATTAAAAGATTTACATGATTCTTTCAGGTCCGGATACTCATCATCAGAAGCGGGAATCCTTTATGAAAAAATGACACTTTTGATGGTCTATACCAGTGATATATAGGGAGAAGCGTTTAGCCGGAAGGTTGTTCGCGATAGCTCGAGTGGACACTGCACAAATGTGTGAATAATGAAATTTTTCAAAATAATTGTATAACACCTCCCGGTATTATGGTTTTTAATTTTGTGGAGTTTCCTTTTAATAATCACATATTAAAGTCTACTCTAATGGCAAAAGCAGAAAAGAAACCGGCAAAGAGAAGCTCATCAAAAATTGATGACCTTTCTGTTAATACTGAGAATGGTGCAGCCCAATTCCTGACCACCAATCAAGGCTTAAAAATAAACGACAACAATAACTCTCTCAAAGCCGGAGAACGAGGCCCAACACTCCTGGAAGACTTCATTCTAAGGGAAAAAACCACTCACTTTGACCATGAACGTATACCGGAGCGCATTGTACATGCAAGAGGAAGCGGGGCTCACGGAATTTTTAAGTTGTATGAATCACTGGATAAATACACCAAAGCTGCTTTCTTAAATGATACATCAGCTGAAACACCTGTATTTGTTCGTTTTTCAACCGTGGCTGGTTCCCGGGGGTCATCAGATTTGGCAAGGGATGTAAGAGGATTTGCGGTCAAATTTTATACATCGGAAGGCAACTATGATCTGGTAGGGAACAATATGCCTGTATTTTTTATACAGGATGCCATTAAGTTTCCTGACCTGGTGCATGCCGTTAAGCCGGAACCGCATCATGAAATGCCACAGGCTGCCTCCGCTCATGATACATTTTGGGATTTTAACTCACTTATGCCCGAAAGCATGCACATGATAATGTGGGCAATGAGTGACAGGGCATTACCCCGTAGCTTTCGAATGATGGAAGGTTTTGGAGTGCACACATTCCGGTTCATAAATTCGAAAAACGAAAGCTGCTTTGTAAAATTTCATTGGAAACCTCTGCTGGGTGTACATTCAATAGCATGGGATGAAGCACAGAATATTTCAGGTAAAGACCCCGACTTCCACAGAAGGGATCTGTGGGAAGCCATCGAAGCAGGCAATTTCCCGGAATGGGAATTAGGGTTGCAAATAATCCCGGAAGCAGATGAGTTTAAATATAGTTTTGATTTGCTTGACCCAACCAAGCTTATTCCGGAAGAACTCATTCCTGTGATGCGGGTGGGGAAAATGACCCTCAACAGAAATCCTGATAATTTTTTCGCAGAAACAGAGCAGGTTGCATTTCATCCGGGGCATATAGTACCGGGCATTGACTTTAGCAACGACCCATTACTGCAGGGGAGATTATTTTCGTATACCGATACGCAACTCTCAAGATTGGGAGGTCCGAATTTTCACGAGATTCCTATAAACCGCCCCTTGTCGCCTGTACACAATAATCAGCGTGACGGACACATGAGGCAGACCATAAACACCTCCAGAACAAATTACCATCCTAACAGTATTTCAGAGGGTTCTCCCATGCAGGCAAAGGCGGCCGAAGGTGGATTTGTCAGTCATGCAGAAAGAATAGATGCAGTAAAGGTCAGAGAGAGAAGCAAAAGTTTTTTTGATCACTTTAGTCAGGCGACTATGTTCTTTAAAAGCCAATCCAAACCTGAACAGCAACACCTTATAGATGCATTTACTTTCGAACTGGGTAAAGTTGAAAAAGTTTACATAAGAGAAAGGATGCTTGGGTTGCTGACTCAGGTAGATAAAACATTAGCTGAGAAAGTAGCCGGTGCATTGGGATTACCTCTTCCAAAAGCACCTGAAAAGCCCATAAATCATGGTGTTTCTGCTGATGCAAATGAGAACGATACTGAACCCATTAAAGTAAAACCAGTTTTAGAAAAATCTGCGGCGTTAAGCATGGAAGGCACAGTTAAAGATACTGTTAAAACCAGAAAAGTGGCTTTCCTGGTTGCTAATGGGGTGAAGGATGCATCTTTGGATAAGATGAAAAATGCCTTATTGGATAATGGAGCTACTGTTAAATTAATTTCATTGAAACAAGGTGCCATTACTACAGAAGGAGGCAATCAAATTACAGTAGACGGAAGTTTTCTGACAGATGCTTCAGTATTATATGATGCCGTTTATATACCTGAAGGCAAAAAAAGTATTTCAGCTTTAATGACCGAGCCCAATTCGATTCATTTTGTAAATGAAGCCTACAAGCATTGTAAAGCAATTGGAACAGGAGCGGATGGTGTGGCCTTTCTGCAAGAAACTTTTGTTAAGGAGGTCGGACTGGAAAACATGAATATTGAAGGAGCAGGGGTGGTCACTGATGGCAATGCAGATAAGTTTATCGGGTGTATTGCCGCTCATCGTTTCTGGAATCGTGAAGATTTCAGAAAGGTGCCGGCTTAATCTTATTGATATAATCGTGCATTGATATCGGCCCATTTTCTTCTTGCTGACATAAGTGTTGTGTTCTTCCCGGCAGCACCATGCCTTCCTATACGGCAACAAAGGTACCCCTGAGTTCTGCGCTAACGGGGCGATGGGTTGTCAAATATTTTCGCATCGCATCAATAACCCGTTCTGGCTGATTCTCGCGATTGCGGCCATATTTTTGAGGTACACCCTGCATGGTGACGAATGCCGCACTGTAATATTGGTCGGGCTGTAATTCTGCGTTACCTGCAAATATTTTTTGAATACGGGTACCTGAGGGGTTTTCAATCTTAAAGTAGACATTAAGACCGAGACAACGTTTAACAGCTCCTCCCAATTGATTAAAGGGGTTGCACGAAAACGTCCTTTCGAGATTTTCCTCCAGCATTGCCCTTATTTCCTCTCCCGTTAACTCTACAGTAGAGACAGGTGGATTCATTGGAATAATGTTGTAAAGGTCATTCAATGTTATCTTTCCGGGAACGATTGGTGCACCGTAGCGCCAGCCATTCGAAAATGCCAGTTGAGCACCGGTGCTTTCAATTAAAACCTGAAGAAGGAAATTATCCATGGTGGTCTCAAGGGTTGTTCCCCGGTTAAGTGCGGTAGATGTTTCACCAACAACCTCTGCGAGTTCGTGCTTGTAAGGTGCAAGAGCCTCTTTAACCAGTTCGGCTACTACCGGGTCAGGTTTTACAGTTTCTTCAACCTCAATCAACTGATGCCGGTAATCAACGATTTGTCCACCCTCCACCTCCAGGTCCAGGCGACCCAGGAAAGAACCATGAGAGCCTGATTGTATAACAATAGTTTTTCCATTGAGAACCGGTTCGTAAAGACGGTTATGAG
>DCVC01000269.1:4838-14542 GCA_002328625.1 Bacteroidales bacterium UBA2198 | reverse complement strand
TCCTGTATCTCTTTTAGTCTGTGCTTCCCTATTTTAAGTTTTACTTTGCGGTATGCATCAGTGAAATCAAGACCATTATTCATTTCATATTCGATATCACAGCATACGTGATCGATCAGGTCATCAGGCAGATGGGAAAAAGTAATTTCCTGTTTTCCAATATCACGGCTTATATGTTCAATATTCTGAGGAGTAAGTTCATGCATGGTTCAATCCTGGTTGGAGTTCCACAATACGTTGTAAAGACTCAATAAACTCGGTCAGCTCTCTGATTTTTTCTTTTACTACAGAATGTCCTTTAGGAGTAAGGTTGTAGTAAATCCGGATTCGATTATTTTTAATTTCTCTTGCCGTAACAAGCACCTTCTCCTTCTCCAGTTTATAAAGTAACGGATAAAGTGCTCCGTATGTAAGTTTCATCTTACCTGCTGTAATCATCTCCACTTTCTGAGTTATTGCATAGCCATGCAAAGGTCCCTCCTGTTGAAGTATTCTGAGCACGATTGTCTTTAAAGACCCCTTAATTAAATCTGATGATATCATATTATTTTGATATATAAGTTAATTATATATTGCAAATATATAATATAAAATAATACAAATGCAAGTTTTTTTGAAAAATTTTACTGTAATCTGCATGGTATTATTGAACCGAAGGAATAAATTCAAAAAACATCCTTACTTCTAAGCATCTAAAAAATAAAAGTGTCTGGAATCAATAATAAACTATTACTGATTTTCCAGCAGAATTTATTTTTATTATTGAAAACCTATAGTCATAAAAAAAGAATAATCTTGATTAAGTTTGTACATACTATTGATACCGGTTAGTAACAATAAAATGGAATATTATGAAAAAGCTTATTGTAATCATGTCTTCTCTGGTCGTTCTTATTATACTGGGTTATGTTATTTACAAAACCATAACTAAGGGAACATCCCGCAGTTCATCACAAACCTCTGTGAAAATCATTGATAATCAGATGATCAGCGAATGGAGAGAAGAAAACCGTACAGGTGTTTCGGCTGAAACAGGATTGATGAAATCATGGCCCGCCGGCGGACCTGAATTGATATGGTCCAATACTGATCTGCCCCGTGGCTTCTCATCCATGTCTTTCGGAAATAACACTATATATCTCACCGGGAATGACGGTGAGAATGATATCCTGGTTGCTGTGGATAACAATGGAAAAATAAAATGGCAGACACCATACGGACGGGTATGGAAAGAGTCATATCCTGAAAGCAGATGTACTCCTACCGCCGAAGGTAAAATGGTTTATGTTTCGAGCGGCTTTGGCGACTTAGCCTGTATTGATGCAATTTCCGGGGAAATCAGGTGGTCACTTAAAGCAAGCGAAATTTACAAAGGAACATATGGGCCCTGGGGTATTGCCGAATCGTTGCTTATTGATGGAGACAAGCTCTATTTCAGTCCCGGGGGACCTGAAACTACAACAATTGCACTCAATAAAAATACCGGGGAACTTGTCTGGAAATCTGAAAGTATCAATGATGGACCCGCATACGTTTCGCCGATCCTGAATGATCATGCAAATAAAAAATTAATTATTAATGTATTTCTCAGCAATGTTTTTGCAATCGATCCGTCCGATGGTACAATCCTATGGAAAATCAGCCACCTCGATTCGCTCAATACAGATAAATCAACAGCAGTCTGGCCCGATGCACCACTTATTAAATGCGTTACTCCGCTCTATTATGACGGGAAAATATATATAACCGGCGGATATGATCACGGGAGCATGCTGCTCAGATTGACTGATGAAGGGAATAATGTCGCAGTGGAGTGGACCGACACACTCCTGGATGTACACCATGGAGGTGTTGTGCTTGTGGATGGCTACATTTACGGAGCAAACTGGCTGAGCAACAGCGATGGCAACTGGTGCTGCCTGGAGTGGAATACCGGCAGGAAAATGTACGAGGAGCACTGGAAATGCAAAGGATCAATTATTTCAGCTGACGGTATGCTCTATATTTATGATGAAAGAAGCGGTAATGTAGGGCTGCTCAGACCCAATCCTGAAAAATTCGATCTTGTAAGCAGTTACAGGATCACTCAGGGCTCAGGCCCCCATTGGGCACATCCTGCGATACATAACGGCACCCTCTATATAAGGCATGGCGATGCACTAATGGCATATAATATCAAAGAATAAGGAGAGTTTCCTTTTAACTTGCGGAAGCTGTAAAAAGAAATATCCTGTAAATTATATCCTTGCTTTAAAAGTATCGCCCTGTGCAAAATCACCGGTGGTCCACCCTCTTCTGAACCATTCTTTACGTTGTGCCGCTGACCCATGAGTAAAGGCGTCCGGAACTATGCGTCCCTGGTACTTTTTCTGGAGCACGTCATCTCCGACCGATGCGGCAGCGTTCATGGCTTCTTCGATGTCGCCTGCTTCAAGCGAATTAAACATCCTGTCTGCATAATGTGCCCACATACCTGAAAGAAAATCAGCCTGGAGTTCCAGCCGCACAAGAAGCTGATTAGCCTCTCTTTCATTTAGCCGCGACCTCTGTGAATTGACCTGGTCAAGTATCCCAAGCAGGTTCTGAACGTGATGCCCTATCTCATGCGCAATAACATATGCAACGGCAAAATCACCATAAGCTCCGAATTTGGCTTTCAACTGATCACAAAAACCAAGATCAATATATACTTTTTCATCACCCGGACAGTAGAAGGGTCCGCTTGCTGCTGAAGAGTATCCGCAGGCTGACTGCACCTGGTCCCTGAAAAGCACCAGCTTTGGCTGACGATAAGTTTTATTTGATTCTTGAAATAGTTTTCCCCATACAACCTCAGTGTCACGCAGAACAACTGACACAAATTTTACCAGCTCTTCCTCCTCGGCTGAAGCAGTAACCTGACCCGATTCAGTAGCAGGATTCTCCTGCATTGTGTTAAGGAGTTGTGAAGGATCCCCCCCAAGTAACAATACTATGAGGATAATCACTATTGTACCAATGCCGCCGCCTATAGCCATACGGCTGGTGCTCATTCCTCTGCGGTCTTCAATATTACCGCTGCCTTGCCTGCCCTGATATTTCATTATTAAAGATTTTAAGTGATTTATTTAAGGTTGCTTATTACAAATTTATCAAATTAAGGAACAACATGCATAAGACATCTGTGAAAAAGAAGGTTCGCATTATTTTGATAAATCTTTATGATTTCTTCCTCTAAAACTTGCCAATTATATTTTTTTTATTTATTTTAGCCTTTTAGTTAAACTATATGGTTATTTCAAATGGTTAAACTTAATGATCAAATTTCATGACGGAAAATGACAGGCAAACAGAGGAGAAGATCTTTGAAGCGGCTACATATGTTTTTATCGACAAAGGTATGGATGGCGCAAGGATGCAGGCTATAGCCAACCATGCAGGTATAAATAAAGCATTGCTGCATTATTATTTTAGAACTAAAGACCGCCTCTTCGCTGCGGTCTTTGAAAAGATCGCAGTGAAAATCTTAAGAAAATTTGCTCCTGTATTTGATGAAAAACTCTCCATAGAGGAAAAAATAAGATTTTTCTTCAGAGAACATATTACCTTCCTGCAGGAGAACCCGAAACTTCCCATTTTTATACTTAACGAGATAAACCGGAATCCGGCCAGACTTAGAAAAATCCTGAATAACATTGACATTAAAACAATGTGGTCGATGCTTAACAAACAGCACAGGAAGGAGTTGAAAAAATACAACATAACTGAAGCAGCACTGCCACAAATTATGGTTTCAATAGCCGCAATAAGCGTTTTCCCTTTTGCGGCAAGAGGTATCCTCGAAGGTATATTTGAGAAGATTGGAGTTGATTTCGATCAGTATATCGAGCAGAGAAAGGAGTTCTCTGCGGAGTTTGTGATCAAAGCTCTTACGAAGTGATTAATGTTATTTTTCTAAAACCAAAGAAATGGAACGCAAATTTATACTGCTGCTTGCTTTGATAATAGTATCGGTTTCATTCGCAGAAGCTCAGAAGATACTTACCCTTAAAGATTGCTATGAAAAGGCATTGGCTTCTAATGCCCTTGCCGGAGAAAATGAAGCATACTCATCAATATGGCAGCTTAAGGATAAAAATCTTTCAAAAAGCTGGCTCCCATCTCTTGATGCCAGCGGTAGTTTTATTTATAATTCTTCAGTAGTTGATTTAAGCAGCGCCCTCGGATCATTACCCATACCCGGGATAGCCGATGCCATAAAACCTCTTCCTCATGAACAATACAAGATCACAGTTGATATAAACCAGGTAATCTACGACGGGGGTGCAATAAGAGGAGCAAGAGCACTAGAAAGAGCAGGGCTGAGATTAGATCAAAAACAGACCGAAACAGATCTTTACAAACTTCGTGCACTGATAAACAGCTATTATTTCTCAATCCTTCTTATTGACCGCCAGAAGGAATTGCTAAATAATTATCTTGAAATAATCAATAAGCGGATTTTCTCGATGAAATCAGCAGTTGATAACGGAGTTATTTTGAAATCAGATATTGATGTGCTCTCCTCAGAGAAAATAAAGCTAAATCAACAGCTGAGTGAAAACGAAATCAGAAAACTTACTCTTCTGAAATTACTGTCAGATATAACAGGTTCAGAGATAGATTCTTCGACTGAACTGATTGTCCCCGGGCACCCTTTTGAGCTGAATAAAGATTTATCAAGACCGGAACTGCACTTATTCGATCTTAGAAAAGAACAGCTTGCTGCCGCGATACAGGTTATACAAAGCAAAAGAATGCCCAAAGCATTTGGATTTGCCACACTTGGTTACGGGAATCCCCCTGGAAGTAATTTTTTCAAAGATGAGTTTGCAACCTATTACATTCTGGGGGCAGGTGTCAAATGGAATATTTTCGACTGGAACAAGGCAAAAGACGAAAAACAGATTATTACCATCCAACAGAATATTATTGAAAAGAGAAAAGCTGACCTGACTGATAACCTGATTAGGCTTCTGGATGCCAAAAATGCAGAAATAGCCAGCCTGGAAGAACTTATTGAGTCGGACGCTGAACTCATTGCGATAAAGAAGAGGATTACCTTAGCTGCTGAATCACAATATGAAAACGGGACAATAACTGCTACCGATCTGCTAAATGAGATAAACAATGAGCGGCAGGTTGTGGTTAATCACGAGATACATAAAATTAATCTTGCCCTTGCAAGAGTCGAATACCTGAATATTAGTGGAAAAGAACCAGAATAATTATTACGAGATGAAAAACCTGTCATTTGTTATCATTTCAGCCATTATATTCATTGGCTGTAAAAGTAAAACCGACCAGGCTGATGCCTATGGCAACTTTGAAGCCACAGAAGTCATTATTTCGGCTGAGACCAATGGCCGTATCCTTCAGTTTGATGTAACAAAAGGTTCTGAAATTGAAAAGGACGGTGTGATTGCTCTGACAGATACGACATTGCTCCATCTTCAGAAGGCAGAAATCGATGCCGGCATGAAAAGCGTCAGAACCCGCATTGCCTCAATTAATGCACAAAATGAGATACTGGTTCAGCAGATCGAAAACCAGAAAGTCAATATTGCGAGGATTGATAATATGTTGAGAAATGATGCTGCAACGCAAAAACAATTGGATGATCTTGCCGGACAGGTCGCTGTTCTTGAAAAACAGATTGCAGCCAATAATACTCAGAAAGGCTCTGTTGCAGCAGAGACTGATGTTTTTGAAGCTAAAAAGGCCACACTGAGCGAGCATATAATCCGATCACTGGTAAAAAGTCCGCTGAAAGGAACCGTTATTGAAAAATATGCTGAAGCCGGAGAGATAACTGTTGCCGGCAAACCACTGGTTAAAATTGCTGATCTGACAACGATAAGGCTGAAGGTCTATGTAAGCGGAGCACAGCTTGGGTCAGTTAAAATAGGCCAACACTGTACAGTACGGGCTGACGATGGTAAGAAAGGATATTATACATTCCCAGGTACCATCACATCTGTCTCGGGTAAAGCTGAATTCACACCCAAAATAATTCAGACGAAAGAGGAGCGTGTAACTCTTGTCTATGCTGTGGAAATTGAAGTTAAAAATGATGGAACTCTTAAATCAGGCATGCCTGGAGAAGCAATCTTCTGATTACTAAACATATTTAATATGCAGAATATTATCAAATCGTCAGGAGTAAGCAGGAATTATGGTTCAACCACAGCTCTGGAGGATGTTTCGTTTTCAGTGAATGAATCAGAAATATTCGGGTTTATTGGTCCTGACGGGGCCGGGAAAACCTCTCTCTTCAGGATCATAACCACATTGCTTCTGCCTGATGAGGGGAAAATGGAAGTAATGGGTCTGAATACGGTTACTGATTTTAAAGAGCTGCGCCGGCATATAGGTTACATGCCCGGACGGTTCAGTCTCTACCAGGATCTTTCAGTAGAGGAAAACCTTAATTTTTATGCTACTGTTTTCGGAACAACTATCAGGGAAAACTATGAACTGATCTCCGATATATATTCTCATTTGGAACCCTTTAAGAAGCGTCTGGCAGGTAAACTATCGGGAGGAATGAAGCAGAAGCTGGCCCTGTCATGTGCACTGATTCATAAACCCAGGCTGCTGGTCCTGGATGAACCTACAACGGGTGTTGATGCTGTATCCCGGTCGGAATTCTGGGGAATGCTGGGGAAGCTCTATAAACACAAAATCACTATAGTATTGTCAACCCCATACATGGATGAGGCGATGCGATGCAACAGGGTGGCTCTTATTCAAAACGGTAAAATACTCTCAATTGATCATCCTGAGAAAATAAAACAAGGATTCAGAAGAAAGCTTTTCAGTGTTAAAGCCTCTGAAAAATATGCACTGATTATAGCATTAAAGCAATATCCTTCGACAAGAACAATCTACCCTTTTGGCGATTCGGTTCATGTTACATTTAATACCGATAGTTTTGAAGATTCATTATATGATCACCTCAGGAGCATTGGGATAACAAATGTAACAATAACTGAAACAGAGCCCGGGATAGAAGACAGATTTCTTGAACTGATGGAAAAGGGCGTAAAGGCACAAAGGTGTGATGGTTTAAAGGCGTAATGATATAATGGCTCATAAATATTTGGTAAAGTATGACCCGATGATTAATAGCAAAGTGATATCCGTTCGAAATCTTGTGAAGAAATTCGGGAATTTCATTGCTAATGACAACCTGAACTTTGAAGTATTTGAGGGGGAGATATTCGGTTTTCTTGGTGCAAACGGAGCAGGTAAAACGACTGCGATAAGGATCTTATCGGGACTGTTAGAGCCAACTGCCGGGGAGGTCAGTGTGGCAGGTTTTGATGTATGGAAGCAAACTGAGCAAATCAAGAGGAACATAGGATATATGTGCCAGAAGTTCTCACTCTACGAAGATCTGACCGTGAAAGAGAATATTTGGTTGTACGGAGGCATTTATGGAATGAATAAGACATTAATAAAAGAGAGAACAACTATACTCTTTGAAAAACTCTTTTTCCGGGAATATGAAAACAGGCTGATTTCCGATATGCCATTGGGTCTAAGGCAGAAGCTTGCATTCTCAGTTGCTGTCCTGCATGAACCAAAAATAGTTTTCCTCGACGAACCAACCGGGGGAGTTGACCCTATAACCCGCCGGCAGTTCTGGGAGATGATCTATGAAACTGCATCAAGAGGCATAACTGTTTTTGTTACAACTCATTACATGGACGAAGCTGAATATTGCGACAGGATATCAATAATGAACGAAGGCAGGATAGTGGCACTCGATACACCTGCTATGCTAAAAAAACAATATGATGCACAATCGGTTGAAGAGGTGTTTGTAAAAATAGCAAGACCTTTTATCTCATCACAAAATCTATGAAACGTTTTATCGGATTTGTAAAAAAAGAATTCCTCCATATCTTCCGCGACTACCGGACACTTATCATCCTTTTTGGCATACCAACTGCTCAGATACTGATATTCGGATTTGCAGTCAGCAATGAGATCAAAAATGCAGGTGTTGCCTTTCTTGACCTGTCAAAAGATGAAATCACTCAGAAACTGACAAACAAGATTATCTCCTCAGGATTTTTCCGGGAAACTGAAAAACTTGTGAATTATAATGATATAGACAGAATATTTAAAAAAGGAAAAACTAAAGCTGTTATCGTCTTTGAAGATAATTTCGGCCAAAAGCTTAAGAAAGAAGGAACTGCAACAGTTAATATTGTTGCCGACGGTTCCGAACCAAACGTGGCTACACTTGTAACAAATTATTCAATGGCAATTGTGAACGATTTCAATATGGACCTTAACAGGCTTGGATTAAGTGATGTGATGCTTATCCAGCCTGAGGTAAGAATGTTTTATAATCCTAACCTGAAAAGCCATTTCATGTTTGTTCCGGGAGTTATAACACTTATCCTCATACTAATCTGTGCTTTAATGACATCGGTTGCAATTACCCGGGAAAAAGAGTTCGGAACAATGGAGGTACTTCTTGTTTCACCACTTAAGCCTGTTCAGATCATCCTGGGGAAAGTGATGCCATATTTCATCCTCTCATTTGTCAACGTGATACTTATACTCCTGCTTTCATGGTTTGTTTTTGAATTGCCGGTAAAAGGGAGCTTAATCCTCCTGCTGGCAGAAAGCATGCTCTATATCCTTATGAGTCTGTCGCTTGGAATTCTTATTTCGATACTCTCCAAAACGATGCAACAGGCAATATTCATATCTCTTATTGGACTGATGCTTCCAACAATCCTGCTTTCCGGATTCATTTTCCCTATTGAGAATATGCCCAAGATTTATGATTATGTAAGCATGATACTGCCACCAAGGTATTTTATTATAATCATTAAGAGTATTATGATTAAAGGAACAGGATTTCTTCATATCTGGAAAGAAACCATAATAATCTGTGTAATGACACTGATATTTATAGGAATAAGTATAAGAAAATTCAGAGTGAGACTATAGTAATTCTTCTTTAAGAAAATTATTATGAGAACAATTTTATATCTGATAAGAAAAGAATTTATACAGATCTTCAGGAATAAATTCATCTCCAAGGCAATATTTGGCGTTCCCCTGATACAAATGCTTGTTCTTGTGCCGGCTGTGACATTCGAAATAAAGAATATTAACCTGTGTATTATTGATAAAGACAGATCTTCAGAATCGAGACAATTAATAAGTAAGCTTGAAGGATCTAAATTCTTCAAAGTCACACAGGTCACTTTTTCTGAAAAGGAAGCCAATGACCTTCTGAACAGAAAAAGGGTCGGATTAGTACTTCATATTCCTGAAGGTCTCGGCAAGGAAACAGGAACAGCAAAACCTGTCAGAGTATTGGCAGCCATTGATGCAATAAATGCCCTGAATGCCCAGCTTTCCTGGGCCTATCTGAGAGCAGTTATCAGTACTTTTAATTTTGAACTTTTATCTGAAACCAACAGTACAATACCTGTAAATAAAATGCCGGTCATTCAGACGACTAACAGATACTGGTATAACGAAATGCTAAATTATAAATACTATATGCTTCCAGGCATACTTGTCATCCTGGTAACAGCTATAGGATTTATGCTTGCAGGTCTGAATATGGTCCGTGAAAAAGAGATTGGAACAATAGAACAGATAAATGTAACGCCTGTCAGAAAAACCCAGTTCATTATCGCAAAAATGATTCC
>DCVC01000269.1:0-4788 GCA_002328625.1 Bacteroidales bacterium UBA2198 | reverse complement strand
GTACTGGGTCTTGCCTTGTTTGTTTCAACATTTTCAGGAACCCAGCAGCAGTTTATGTTCATTGGATTTTTCTTCCTGATTATTTTTATTCTCATGAGCGGAATTTTTACACCTTATGAGAGTATGCCGGAATGGGCGCAGAAGTTCAACCTGGTAAATCCTGTCGCATACCTTATGCGGATTAACAGGATGGTTATGCTTAAAGGATCTACTATTCAGGATATTGGAACGGAGTTATATTCACTTCTGGCTATAGCTTTTTGCTTTTCTTTTTTCGCCATAAGGCGCTACAGAAAAACAGCTTAGTCAGTTGAAGTATTATTTTATAGAAACAATTGATATAACAGGCCAGTGATCAGAAATATAAACACCACGATCTTTCCTGATGAAAGTCCTGTGTTCGAGCACCCTCATTCCATTTTTCACAAAGATATAATCTATTCTGCCAGCTTGTGTTTTTTCTGAAAAGCCATTGAATGTATATGCCGGACCGGTATGTCTTTTCTCGGAAAATGCATATGCGTCAATAAGTAATGGAACACTTTCATAAGGACCGGTGAGTATCTGATACCCCCTGCTTGAATGAAGCATATTGAAATCGCCAGTGATAATAAACGGGAAGCCTGAAGCAATGCTATCAACCTTATGAAGAAGCAGTTCCGAGCTCATGATTCTGGCAGAATCAGAATCATGGGCAAAATGGGTATTAAAGAAGTAGAAATGTTCACTTGTGTTTTTATCTGAAAGTTCCATCCAGGTTACAATACGCGGGAGATTTGCCCCCCAGGCCTGCGACCCGGGGATGTCAGGCGTTTCTGAGAGCCAGAATGTCTTCGTTCTTATCAAATCAAACCTGTCCCGTCTGAAAAAAATGGGATTCATTTCGCCGCCTTTTATCCCGTCACTTCTGCCTACACCAACCGAAGTATAATCTTTTAGAACCGAATCAAGCAGATTGTACTGATGCACTAAAACCTCCTGCAGGCCCATGAGATCAGGTTTCTCTTCCTCAATAAATCTGGTAACGATAGGCACCCTGTTAGGCCAGGCATTTACACTGTCGCGGGGATTATCATACCTGACATTCAGGGTTAAGACCTTTATTGCATTTTTTCCTGATTTATCTGAGCAGCCTGCCAGAATAACCAGAGCAATCGCAATAGAAAGGAAATAGAGTTTTCTCATTTCTTCGAAATTTTACACAAATATAATCATCCGTTTGAAAAAATCCCATTTTTATCACTGACCAGGATATGCACTGTAGTTCCCGAAAGGTGCTGAATCAATTATTTATATATTTGTACAATTGAAACAGTATGGGAGTCCCGGCTCCTAATTTGAACTTTAATTCCCTGAATATCAGGATCATCCTTTTTTAAAAAATTGAGTAATGCCGGATGTAATTAAGCTCTTACCAGATTCAGTAGCTAATCAGATTGCTGCAGGAGAAGTGATTCAGAGACCGTCATCAGTTGTGAAGGAGCTCATGGAAAACTCGGTTGATGCCGGTGCCGTAAATATCAGGGTGATCATCAAAGATGCAGGCAAGACATTGATTCAGGTTACAGATGACGGCAGCGGAATGTCAGAAACTGACGCCAGGTTATCCTTCGAAAGGCATTCCACCTCAAAAATTACCACAGCCAGCGATCTTTTTGCCATAAATACAAAAGGATTCCGGGGGGAAGCCCTCGCCTCAATAGCTGCAGTATCGATGACTGAGCTCAAAACCAGGAAGAAAGATGATGATACAGGGACCATGATAGTTATTAACGGTTCAAAAGTTGAAATTCAGGAACCCTGCAGCTGTCCGGAAGGATCAATTTTTTCCGTAAAGAATCTCTTTTATAATATCCCCGCCCGGAGGAAATTCCTTAAATCAGACAATACTGAAATCAGACATATTATTACTGAATTTCAGAAAGTTGCAATTGCACACCCCGATATCAGATTCTCATTACATAATAACAATGGCGAAATATATAACCTGGCTGCCGGGAGCCTCAGGCAAAGAATAATAGGGATTTTTGGAAAACAGATCACCAACGACCTGCTTACACTTGAAACAAATACCAGCCTGATTAGGATCAAAGGATTTGCAGGCAAACCGGAAAATGCAAGAAGAACATATGGAGAGCAGTTCTTCTTCGTAAATAACCGTTTCATGAAACACCCTTACTTTCACAAAGCAGTAATCGAGGCTTATCAAAACATTCTGCCGCCGGATACGGTTCCTTCATATTTCATCTTTATGGAAACTGATCCGGCTTCGATAGATATAAATATCCATCCTACCAAGACAGAAATAAAATTCGAAGATGAGCGGGCTATATGGCAAATACTCATGGCATCAGTTCGTGAAGCCCTTGGCAGGTTCAATATAATGCCATCCCTCGATTTTGAAAATGAAGGGGTAATAGAAATACCTGTTGAGCCTCCTGCTAAAGTTATCATAAACCCGCCTTTTGTCAGAGTTAATACACAATACAATCCATTTGCCGGAGAAGAGAGGTCAGACGATAAGTCTGATTTCACAGAACGGTTTGAAAGAGGAAATACTGAAAACTGGGAACTTCTTTATTCTTCCCTTAAAAAAGAAGAACATACTGCGCATAAGTCTGAAGCAGACAGGAAATTCTTCCAGATAAAAAACAAGTATATTGCCTGTACAGTTAAATCGGGACTTATGTTGATCGATCAGAAAAGAGCACATGAAAGGGTTCTTTACGAAGGGTTTCTTGATTGCCTGAGTAATAACAGAAGTGTCAGTCAAATAGATATGTTTCCTGTCAATATAGAGTTAAATCCTGCTGATTATTATGTGCTGAAGGAAATTGAAAAAGAGATTAAGCTGCTCGGTTTTAAGATCAGTTATTCCGGAGGAAACATGATCTCAATCACGGGACTGCCTGCAGGAAGTGACATAACCAGTCCGGCAGAAATGCTGGAGATTTTACTTGAAGAATATAAGAACACACAATCTGACCCTTCAACTGGCGCCATAGAAAAGGTTGCTTGTGCCATGGCTGGCGCTTCTTCCATCCCTTATGGTAAAATATTGTCAAAAAGTGAAATGGAAGATCTCTTTGATAATCTGTTCGCTTGTTCTGGCCCAAATTATTCTCCAAAAGGAAAACCCGTGATTACTATATTAACGCTTGATGAAATTGATAAGAAGTTTAAATAATACAATGGGTAAAGCCCTTATACTTTTATTGATGAATAAATTGAGATTGTTATCTTTGATTCCGGAATTATAAAAATAATACCACATAGTTAATGAACGGATACGGAAGAGGTTTATTGGGATTGCCCCCTGTAGTAAAGAATATCATTCTTATAAATATTTTAATGCTTCTGGCAGATTTTGCCGCTAAAAGTGTTCTTGGGAAAGATCTTGCAATGATACTGGGGCTCTATTTTCCAAAATCGGAGAATTTCATGCCCATGCAGATAGTAACTCACATGTTCATGCATGGAGGATTCTGGCACCTTTTTTTCAACATGTTCGCTCTATATATGTTCGGGGGTGTCCTCGAAAATGTTTGGGGACCAAAGCGCTTCTTTATTTATTATATGGTTTGCGGACTGGGAGCTGCATTTGTTCATGAATCTGTAATTGCGATACAGTACAGCAAGCTTATGAACATAATCAATCCTGATCAGTTGCAGCTTGTTGTAAACGACGGAGCAGCTTATTTCAGTCAGGGCAAGGTCTTTACAGATCCAACCATGAAGAACCTTCAGATGCTGTTGAACGTACCGACAGTAGGAGCTTCGGGAGCTGTATTCGGTATTCTTCTTGCATTCGGAGTACTTTTTCCAAACACCCAGCTTATGCTTCTGTTTCCGCCTATACCGATAAAGGCAAAATATTTCGTTATTATTTACGGAGCTATTGAATTATATCTTGCAGTTACCCAACCTGGCAGTAATATTGCTCATGCTGCCCATCTTGGAGGCATGGTATTCGGCTTCCTCCTTTTAAGATACTGGAGAAAGACAACAAAGACTTTGTATTGATGGGAATCCTGGACGATATAAAGAAAACCTTCAGGAACGGCACTGCCCTCACCAGGCTGATCTACCTGAATATTGGGCTCTTTTTACTTATTACTGTTGTTTCTGTTATAGGATTCCTTCTTAGCAAGCCGGAAATTACAATAATTACAGTCAATATCTTTTCTGTTCCTGCATCACTTAAATCCCTGCTCATCAGACCATGGTCATTGATCACTTATATGTTCACTCATAAGGATATTCTGCATATTCTTTTCAATATGCTATGGCTTTACTGGTTTGGCAGGATCTTTCTCGAATACCTTGACCAAAAGAAGCTGGTTGCCGTTTATCTGCTCGGAGGCATCAGCGGCGCCCTTGTTTATATTATCTCTTTTAATGTCTTTCCTGCATTTGCCGGAATCATAAGCGAATCGGTTGCCATAGGAGCATCTGCATCCGTAATGGCAGTCGTCATTGCAATAGCTGCATATGTTCCCGATTACTCTATAAGTCTGTTCCTCCTGGGAAGGATAAAAATCAAATATATGGCACTGGGAATCTTTCTCCTTACTTCAATTATGGATTTCTCGGTAAACAGCGGAGGCAAACTTGCCCACATGGGAGGAGCTCTCTTAGGCTACTTATATACTGTAAACCTGCGGAATGGAAGGGATATTGGCAAAGGTGTAAACAGGATTATCGATTTTCTTATGACATTCTTCAAACCCAGGAAGAAAATGAAGGTTACTTATAAAAAAGCATCTTCTGATTATGATTATAATAAAG
>DCVC01000046.1 GCA_002328625.1 Bacteroidales bacterium UBA2198 | reverse complement strand
TCATCAGTTTCTGGATGAACTTCTTATCTTTTTTGGGTCCTGAGCCCATCATCCAGCCTGCCCTGCACACCAGGAACCTCGAGGCATTCTCAACAACAAACCTCTCTCCCATGTACTTGGCCCTGGCGTAAACTCCCAGAGGGTTTGCCTGGTCCCAGTCATCGTAATGTTCCTTTGCACCGTCGAAGATGCCTGCAGTACTTATATAGAGAAGAGGAATGTTCAGTTCGTTGGCGAGATAAACGGCGTTTTCAACCCCAAGTGTATTTGTATTATATGTCTCATCGGCGTTCATCTCACAAAATTCGAGGTCAGTATACGCCCCAAGATGAAAGAGGTAATCAGGATTAAATTCCAACACATCCTTTTTGTAGGCATCAAAATCCCTGAAGTCGAGATAGCTGAGCCATGATTCGTTTACGTCCTTATCTGTGCAACGTAGAATATAGTCATCCCTGAACTGTGTATAAAAAGCTTCACCCAGCATACCGCCGCACCCGGCGATATAGATTTTCATTTTCATTCTTCTTTATTTCTTATGTGATTGATCTGGTCAACTAATGCCTTACTTAATACCTCATATGCCCTTTTGTTAATATGTAAAAAGTCTGCCTGATACTCAGAGTTAACTGTTTCTCCGTCATCTGAGAGGAGGCTGTAAGCATCGAAAAAGAATATCTCATGATCATCGCAGTATGACTCAAGAGTATCATTAACCGTCTTGATTGCTTGGTTCACGGCCTTGTTCCATACCGGCCTCCTGGTCATTTCAATCTTACCAACCGGAAAAATATTAGCAAGGATTAATGTTATGTCCTTATTCCGGCATATTTCAATGATAGCATTAATGTTACCGTAAAAATTATCCAAGATCATACTTGTCAGACCTTTGTCTACTCCTATGATTTTCAGCTCATTGACGCCTACTTCGATAACCAGGATCTCAGGAGTGCCAATCTCAATATAAGATTTTAGTCTCAATAAAGATTGTTCTGATGTTTGACCATCAATTCCAAGATTAGCAGCTTTACCGGCCTCAGAGATTAGTTCAGGATTCCACATTTGGATTCTTGAGTCGCCCAGCATCCATATTTCCGATTCGATTAATTCTGTCTTCAGTTCATCCGGATTAATCCGATGATCTTCAAGAGGATTAATTCTTAAAAGATAAAATGACTTATAGTCTCGTTTATATAAAGAACCCACTCCTATCGCAGTAAGCAATAGAAAGAAAGCAAACAAAATTAAGCACCATATTATGGTTCCTTTTTTCATTAATCCCATTTTCCGTTATTCCAATTAATTAATTCTGCCTTGCTATTCATCTTAATTCCCTCCCGAATTATCCTTGCAGGGTTGCCTGCCACAATCACATTGGAGGGAACATTTTTGGTCACCACGGCCCCGGCCCCTACAATAGCTTCGTCACCAATGTGCACGCCGGGCATGATTGTTGCATTTACAGCAATGAAACACCTCTTCCCAATATATGTATCAATCAGAAGAGGTTGACCGTCTACCCGCTTGCAGTGGTCATGGCTCAGGATAGTAACACCAGAGGCAATCAGGCAATGTTCGTCTATATGAACACCTGCCGGGTACAGTCGGTCCAGATGTAGTTTGCGCTCAAGAATTACGGTCGGGTGGATATCAAATCCACGCATGCGGGCCAATCTTACCCGAAGTGATTGGATAATCCCGGCAACAAATGTCCGGATCCTGAATTTCAGATATAATTTGTTCCTGTTCATGATGTCCCGCCGTTGACAACCTCTTTGTAAATGTTCAGCAATTCGTGGTAATGCGTCTTCTCTGAGAATTTATCGCAGGCAAACCCGTATGCTGTCTCTGACATGGCCAGATATTCCTTGTCACTCAGGTTCACAGCTTTGTTTATTTTTTCCTCAAGCTCTGCCGAATCACCCATACTGAAGAGATATCCTGTTCTACCCTCTAATATTAACTCCGGTATACCACCGATATTGCTGCCAATTACCGGTTTGCCGGATGAGTATGCTTCAATGATTGTAAGAGGGTTATTCTCATACCACTCAGAAGGCACGAGAATGAATGAGGCTTTCCTGATATATCCGAACAGCTCATCCCCTTTTCTGAAGCCAAGAAATTCGATGTTTGTAAGATTGCTTTTTTTTAACTCATCCTTTATCGGGACGGACATAACTCCCTCGCCTATAATCTTTAACTTAACCTCTTTCCCAAGTCTTTTCCATGTATTTATCAGGGTCATTACACCCTTTTCCGGTGCAAGCCTCCCATAGAATAAAAAGTAAGACCCTTTTTCTGTATTTGGATTGCTCTGACTCAGCAGGGGGTAGAAATTGTATAGATGCAGAAAACGGTCTCTGAAGAGCGGGTGTGAACTGTGTTTCAGATAATTGAATTTACTTACACAGATAATCCTGTTGAAATAGTTTTTGGGTTTGAAAATATCATTATTCAGAACAAATTCAAGATAATTTACAATGCTATAGTATAGATTCTTCCTGTTGCAACGGTGATATATACAGTTCAACCGGGTTGCAGTCAGGCATCTTTCGCAAATCTTGCCGGCTCCGTCTATCATGATATTCCTTGGACAGAGCAGACTGTAATCGTGAAGCGTTATGACGGTCGGGATTTTCTTTTTTCTTAAAACCATTAGTATAGCAGCAGTCAGTCCCCCCTTGTACAGATGAACATGTGCCAGATCAGGCTCAAAATGATCAATTACCTTCTTTAAATTGCGATTTGCCTCCCATGAATAAAGTTTGCGGGGCATAAACATAAGCTGCTCAATAAAATTGAGCTTCAACGCATCAATATCCCTGATAAAGTAATCTGAATAGTGTGATGGATAATTATACTGTGACTTCGTGGAAAAATAGGCGACGTCATGCCCCCGGGACTCCATAAGATCTCCGGTATTCAAATAAACCACATCAGCTCCTCCCCTTCTGTAATGACAATTGTTAATCATGAGGACCTTAATGGACTTCTTTGCAATATCATGAGGGGAATCAGTTATTGCCGGAGAAGGATCATAATTTGATTTAGTGGGAGGTAATTCATCCTCGGTGACAGATGTCTCTTTTATTACCTTATAAAGATCAAGCAGCCTTAGTGCGACAGCATCTATGTCCAGACCTTTTGCAGCAAGAGTATCCCTGGAATTGATATTAATTGCATTCAAGGACCTGTTTGCCAGTTCTGCCAGTTCGTAAGGGCTAAAAGACTTCGCCACATGCGAACCATCAACGTCACTCAACATGTCACTGACGTTGCCTACCGGAGTAGACACCACAGGTATATTGCATGCCATACACTCCTTAATTGAGTTGGGGGAGCCTTCAAAATCAGAGGTTAACAGGTGCAAATCCGATGCATTTATATATGCCGGGATCAGGTTTCTGGCAGTGTTTGTCAGTACCAGTGGCTCCAGGTCATTATATTGATATTTAAGCCTCAGTATTGAAAGTGTCCGGGAATAGCGGTCAATCCTCTTACAGGGCCTGCGGTTGTAGGAATCCATAAAAAGGATATACCTTTTCGACCTGTCGAGTCCCAGTTTATCCCTGCACTGATTTTTATCCATTGGCACAAAGAAGCTGGTATTCACCCCGTTTGGCAAATAGACAATTCTTTTCAGTTTGTCTCCTTTCGGTTTGCTTTTGAGAATTATCCGGTCAAAGAAGATGTGTAAAATCCTGAAAAGCAATCTTCCGCCTTCATTCCGGGGATCACTCTGGTAGGATAATAGCCTCCGGGTATGGAACCATCTGCCGGAAAGAAGGAATATTACCCCGCTGAAACTGTGATGACAATGGATAATGTCGTAGCTGTTTTGTTTTAACAACCTGCGCAACTTCCAGAGAGATCTTAAATAGGCACCTTTCCCCTCCTCACGGCTATTAATAAAGAAAACCTCATTCTCAGCACCCAGCTTGTTCAGAGATTCGATCTGCTCCTTGATGAATATCCCGAAAATCGGAAAATTGAGGGTTGGGAAGTTATTTGTAATATGAAGAATTCTCATAATAGCATTAACGTATAGAATTCAATTTCATTATGCATTACACAGCTCCACTTATACAAGTTATGAACCTACTCAAGCAAACCATCAAAAATAGATTTAATCTCAACCATTCTGACTTCGGTTAGTGCATGGAATGTCTGAACATAAGATCGTGCATTACGGCTGAATACCTCACTTCTGTTGAGGGTTGCCATTGCTTCAATCATCCGTTCAAGGCTACCGTCTGCAACAAAACCAAGCCCTTCTCTTTTAATTACATCTCCCGGATCAACATAAAGAGATAATACCGGAACACCACACCCCCATGCTTCAATGAAAATATTAGGGAATCCTTCCATCGGAGAGGTGGAGATCAATGCTTTTGACCGGGAAATCTCATTCATCGTATCTGAATGGCTTAGTTTTCCCCTTAGCTGAACATTGTTGAAATGTTTTAGTTGTTCGTTGAGTGTGTTGCCTGTTTTGTCACGCACCCTTCCAATTACGTTGTACGTATGCATTGGGGTTCTCCTTACAATCTCGACAAAATCCTCAAACCCTTTCCTCTTATCGAGCGATCCCACATAAATGAAGTCAGTGGCGGAATCTGGTTTCTTTATCCATTTCAGGCCGTTTGCATCAATCAGATTATAGAACACCCTGGTAGTGATGCCCTTTCTTGAAAGGATCTCTTTCTGTCCTTCATGCTGTACCAGAACAAGATCAGCTTTTCGCAACAGAAAAGGATATACAATTTCCCCCATAATACCGTTAAATATTCCCCATAGGTCTTTCACATTTGAGGAATAGAAATGCTTCCACCGCTTCCTTATACTAAGTATGTCCAAATCCGATGCGAGAGACAGAATAAATTTTGCTTTTACCCTCTTCGCTGCCATGTATACAATGATATGCCGATACTCTCGTATTCTGCAATAGTACACGTCGGCCTTTATTTCGACGAAAGTTGAATATAGCGCAGGAAGTCTGTGTGTAAGAGTTCTGAACATCTTCATGCCGCCGTTGTAATCCTTCACCGGGCAAACCTTTATCCCATCATCAGTTACGAAACCTTCCGATACGTCCAGATCAACAACAATTACCTCATGGCCAAGACGGGTCAACGCTTTTGCCAATAGAGAAATCTGCAATTCTCCTCCACCATAGGTTTTACCAAGAAGCGCGTCTGCTATTTTTCCCCAGAAACAGACCTTCATGATGTCAACTCTTTTGCAGCGTTAGTGAGGGTTACGGACTCGATCCCAAATGAATCAAGCGTAGTAAAGAAGCTTTCCAGCAGTGAGTATAATTCCTCAATGGATTGCTCATCAGGTCTGTATTTTGAACATCCGGGCATCAACTCACTTGAATGAAACATCATGGTAAGATATGGTAATTTTATCCTCCTGGCCTCGTTTACCAGAGCCTTCAGGAGTGCTGATGTCATATCAGGTGTTGGCCTGAGCCATACAGGCTGACTGGTGTAAAACATTTTACGTAATATTTTCAGGATAAGATTATTATTTACATTCCTGAAATAATATCTGGCAGCCCTGTAGTTTCTATTCAGTGGCATTATGGTTGGTAAGATAGTTACAGGAATTTCTTTAAGTGATCCGAATTCATAATTATACTGATCAGGGAAGGGTGATGAATCTATGAAATCAGGACCTCCTTTACCGCCAGGTAAGCCGCGTTGTTCAGCCCAACTGACAAATGGAGTAACGGACGAATCCACAAGATAGTTATTCTCGATCAGGACTCTGGCAACTGTCTCATTGAAACCGTATCTTCCTGATCGAAATGAAGTCGGGACTCTCCCTATCGCTCTGGTGATCTGCTCCGTAAGATTTTTTATCTTTTCAGAGACCAGATCATGATCAAGTTCAGAGGCAAAAATATGATTGTCATCGTTGTTCCTGAACCCCGCAACTTCAAGAAAGGGAGGAGTGGTCCAGGAATGAAGGTGAGCACCAACTTCTGCTCTACTCTCTTTTACATAGTCAGAGAATAGTTTTTGTGCATAAGGATCCTCGCATATTTCCGAAGTCACTAAATAGGTGGGACTAATGCCATATTTCTCACATAAGACCTGAAACCGGTCAACATACTTTACGTTTTCAACGGTAAGTATTCTTCCATGATCCCATTGATTATCGCCTTCTGTATCTATGGTTATAATGAATTTCATTCCTCTTATTGTAATATTCCTGTGCAAATCCTAACGCCAAAATGCATTTAGATCAAAGTTCGCCTGATGCTAATCGCAATCCTGCAAAACATTCTACTTTACCCGGTGATTAAAGGTGAGATTAACAGAGGTTTCTGCAGGCAGATTGAACCAGATAATTGTATCGTCCAGCACTTGCTTAAAACGATACTCTGCTCCTTTCAAGATGATAGACTCGGGATTACAACGAACCGCTAATGACAAGCCTTTCACCTCCTGATGATTGTTATTCACAACATCAATGGAGCCATCCGGTTTATAATCAAGCACAATATTCTCAACCTGAAGCCTGTAGTCCAATAAATCCCTTACCGTTGTCAGAAGAAGGCCACCTTCATCACGCTTTTGATCCATATATGCCAGCACTTTGTCAAAATATGGATTTATTATAAGCTCTCCCTCGTGCAGGGCAAGGATTTCATCAAGCTTATGGTTTCTTACGTAGTAACCATGATTAAAGAATACCCCGCGCTTTTTAATCAAAAGGTCCAGATGACGCATTTCATCAACTGCATTTGCAGAATCCAGATGACGAGTGACACCATTATAAGCAAATTCCGTTGTCCATGAATAAAACTGTCCGGAATATGTTGGGTTCTTCCAATATAGCGGCGTAGGAAATGAATGCCCCATAAATGGTCTCTGTGAATTCAGCTCAAGCATTGGAAAATGGCCTTGCAGAATTATACCAAATGCCTGAAATGTGTTTTTATCCTTATATAATCTTAAGAAGTTATACCTTCTCCAGAATTCAGTAAACAGAGTCTGAAATTTTAACTCTTTTAACGATTCGTCAAGTGAAGGCATGGTATTTGCAAATCTGATAGCTTCAACCGCCGGGCTCCAAAAATAGCGCGTATCAGCTTCTTCCCATAAGTCACCGGCATAATATTGCGAAGTGGAGTCCAGGCCGTCAGCCGTAAATGCTTCTCTGTTATTGTTGCCCTGATACATCCCGTGATCAATCCAGCTACGGGAATCGTAACGCTCTTTCATGAACATGATTGCCTCCCGCATTGTACTGCGGGTTGAGTTCCCTTCCTCAGGAGTGTGCAGGCAAAGATCATTACCAAGGAGATGAAGCTGATCCAGGAGTTCAAGATATTCCCTCTCGCTGTTTGTTATATCCGGTAGCCCGTTCAGTCCTTCATCGAATTCCTCATAGAAAACACTCTTTGTTACGGGAATTCCATGACCACTGAATCCTCCTACTGCATCTTTTGAGTACTTAATGTTTTCCGACCCGAAGTAGGCTGCCCGATGAGTTCGCAGGTCTCCTCCATCAGTGTGCTCTGTGAAAATATATCCTGCAAGATAGCCCCCAGGTACAGGCATAAATCTCGGCAAAACCTCCGGGACTAAGCCAAAATGCAATGAGAAAATATTAATTCTTTCATCGCCCGGTTTGTACTGTGAGGCAGATATATCAATCCATTTGCCCGCACCATCTGCCTGAAATGGAATTTTGATAAAGGGATGATCGAGGGAATAGTCAAGATTCACAAAAAGTAAATTCTTTCTGCTATTTAATTGCAGGGAAGAAACTCCGGGCGTATGATAGATCAGTGCAGAGGTTGATCCCTTCCCAAATCTCACACCTTGTTTATCAACCCAATACTCTCCTGACAATGGTTTGCTGTCAATATCGCTGTTTTTCAGATATACTTCAGACACCGGGGACTTGAATTCTGCAATCAATGATTCCCTGAGTACTGTTCTGCCACTTAAGTAGGAGGTCTTTACTGTAACATCCATTTTAGGGCGGTTTCGGCAAACCGTTAGTGAGATGCTTGAAATAACATCATCATAAACGGAGCCCGTAATGATCATAACGCTGTCATTCAATATGTTAACTGAGACATTTTTAAGGTGATTGCCAATATGATCATTCTCATATTGAAAGAAGTAAGTGAGATTGGCTAGAATTACTTCCCCTTTCATGTTTTCAACCCGGATATTTCCGGAATCTGTAGCTTTCAGTTTGTACCATTGATTGGATAATTCCTTAGTCTCCAAAGTCTCGGGAGACTGGAATTTCGATCCCACACTAATTTCAGGAATATAAGAAGAGTGTTGTTTTGCAGAGACGTAACCAATGACAACAAAAAATGAGATGAATAACGCCACCGCAGAGAATATAACCACCACAATGCCGGATGGGGTGATTTCAATTAAGCGTCGTCCTTTTTTATAAAACCTGTTTATCATATTATTTCCTGGCTAAGAATTTATGAAAGAGTCTCTTTCTCTTCCAATACATTATTAATATACCCCAATGTTGCATTATCATTCCTGAAAATCCTGGCAGGATTACCCACTACCAATGAGTTATCAGGTACATTAAAGCTTACAAATGCATTTGGGGCAATTAATACATTCTTTCCAATCTTTATTTTACCGGTTATAACTGCACCTGTCCCAATCCATACATTGTCATCAATGGTTGGATGTCCTTTTGTCGGTCCTCTCAGAGTTTGTCCTAATGTCACGGTGTGAGCAATGTTGCAGTTTTTTCCAATCTTCACGGGAGCACCAATAATAACAGGTCCCTGATGTTCGCTCAGGAAAAATCCTTCTCCTATCTGGGCCCGTGGATTAATTTGAAAACCATACTTATATGAATATCTCCGTAAAAGCAACCTGTAGAAGATCCCAGGTATTGAATACTTTTTGTGTTGTTGTACTTTTCTGAAAAAAAATGTATATCGAAAACCCGAAATGAACCAAGCCTCAGAAAACCCTTTTAAACCAGAACGGCGAGCGTGCCTGTACAAATCTGCTCTAATTAATCTATCCATGATTTATTCCTATCCATTCTAATCACTATTATTCTTTAGAATCTTTTCATAAGTCAGCTCATAACTGTTGACCATTTGAGAAAGTGCAAAATTTTCACGAGCATATCGATTCCCATTTTCGGTTATCATTTCGCTATTGCCATTTCGCAACAGGTCTATAGCAATTTCCAGTTTTGTTACCAACATCGATGTGGAACCATCGTAAACCAAACCATTTATGCCATCCTGTATGAAATGATCAGTATTTGCACCTTCAGATATTATACACAGACATCTCGCAAGCATCGCCTCAAACAACACATTAGGACAGCCCTCATAAAAAGAGGATAAAACAAATATATTAAACCGTTTAAAATAAGACTCGATCTCTGGTTGGGAGCCCAGAATTGTAACACACTTATCCAGCTTATTACTTCTTATATAGTTTTCATTGACCTTAAATCTATCATTGGCTTTGTCTCCAATCAGGAAAAAATGCAACAAATATTTTCCTGTAATTTGATTGATGGCATCAAGGATTTGGATTTGATTTTTTTGCGTAGTCTGTCTGCCAACGGTGCCTATAATAATTTTGTCTCTTATTTGAGATGGCTTGTCGAGATTAAACCTTTCAGTATCAAAACCATTATAGATATTGAATATTTTGTGATGATATTTATCTCCAACTAATAATTTAAATTGATTCTTTGCCTTCAGACTATTTGTAATTGCGTAGGATCTCCGTATTAAGAACTTCTCAAAAAATAAAAAGAATCTGGGGCTATCCTGCAGATCAGTGCGTATTGAATATATAATTCGCTGGTCAAATCTTCGTGGCGCCATCAACCTCACCCAGAACCCATTATGAAACAATAATGTGTGCAAGATGTCGAAATCATTTCTGGCCAGGATTTTACGCAGATAAAGGACATTGCTAATGGTTCTGAATAGTTTCCAAACCTTTGGAGATTGATGAACTAATAAATGGATCGGTAACTCAAGAATCTCCTTATAAAAGATTTCCACATTGGCATAAAGAACTAGAGTAATATCATATCTGGAGTAGTCAAGAGCTCTGATCAGGTTAATGGTTTGTCTCTCAGCCCCACCCTGTGGAAGATGTGAAAGAATGTAGCATATTTTTACTTTTGATGGCATGCCCAAACTAAACAGTTTCCAAATTATTCATATTTAGAAAATCAATTAATTGATAATATTGAGGCCAGTTTTGTTCTTCATGCCAGGTAAGGTTATCGTCCCAAAAACCAGGACAACTTCTCACAATCCGATCCACAAAGCAATAACTGATTTCACATATGTGAGGAACCTTGTTTTCGTCATAGATAAAATCGTACGCCATTGTTTCAAAGTTTAACTTCTTTGAAACTTTAAATGCAATGCTGATGCAGCGGCTATCAATCTCCTTTGGATTCAAATCAAGGTTCCCACTCCCTGAAGCCCTGAAATCATTGCTTCTGACAAATCGTCTGAAAGCGAAAGCTCTGTTACCAATAACTGTTACTCTGGTGTCAAACTTATTATTGGGTAAGAATTTCTGAAACAGAATCGCATCCTTTTGAATTTGCCATTCAGAATAAGGATTGCTCCGCTCAATAATACCCAGGGCTATTAGCAATGATCTTATTTTGTTATAAGCATAAGTTGACATGCCCAGATTTGAAATTGAGGTTAGATTTGATCTTCCAGGCATCCTCCCAAACTTAACGCCTTTACCAAAAATCCGGTCGATTATTTTTTTGCCATCCCCAATAGAATTTATCTTTACAACATTGCTTGATGCAGCACCTTTGTACATTTTGACTACCAGCGGATAACTGCTTGTTTGTAAAAACCTGTATGCACTTTTGAAGTCCCAGAATATGTCAGTTTCCACAACAGGGAAACCGCTGCTTTTTAATAAGTAGTATTCCTTTATTTTATTTTCATAGGACCAATATGTACTATAGTCAGGTGAGCATTTCAGGTTGTATACATTTTTGGCAATATGAAAAATAGAATCATATAACATAAGATCAGTATCCCCCTGGGAATGTCTGAACAATATATGCGTACAACTCGCCATGTCATTAAGCATGGTTTTGGTGTTAGGATCAATTAATGTGTATGGGATAGCATTCTTCTCAAGTATCTCCCGGAATTTTTCACTGTAATTGGGAAACAGCCTGTTATCTGAGTTTAATAAAAGACCAATTTTCATAAGAACTTCTTTTATGAATAATAATCAAATACAAAAACTGACCTTATTGCCTGTATTTAAGCTGAAGGTTTTATGAACGTAAATCCAGGAATAAATTGTTATAATGGTGGTGGCTCAACACCAGATTTTGGGCTCCTTGTTATTATTATATTTGAGCGAAAAGAACCATAAATGTTGGGTATAAGAGGAATCGCCGCAGATAAATTGTACAGATAATTTACTCTACGTAAATACTTTAAAAAATGTCTTTCGCCAAAGATGACGTTATTAAAATGATTTTTGAAATACTCATTCAATTTATGCCTCGATAAATAATTTGTATGATTTCTAAGATATTTTTGATTCTTAATTGCAATTTCTTTGACTGACATGCCCTCCTGAAATTCATTCCGTATTCTCATTAATGACCATATATACAACCAGTTATACGAGCGTATTACCGTTGATAACGGCACATATGTATGTGGTTCAATAATTCGATAACGAGCAGGGAAAAAGTGATAACAAATGCCGTTTGGCTTTAGTACTCTGGCTAATTCTGAGATTGACTCAAAATAATTTTGAACATGTTCAAAAACAGAAAAACTATATATGAAATCGAAAGTATTGTCTTCAAATGGTAATCTATAGGGATTAATGTCGATAGCCCTGATCCTTCCTTTCTTTATTTCATCTTGCTCTGAATCAATTTTGATATCGCATCCAAATGCATTATATCCATGTTCATTAAGTTCTTTAACAAATTCACCGGAACCACATCCGAAGTCAAGGATCACTGAATTTGCATCCAAACAAAACCCCAAATCTTCAATAATCTTCAGTGAGACTTCAAGATCATGGGATAATTCTTTATTCTTCTTACTTATCATTCGAGTAAATTATACTTAACCACAATGTTAGTCAATTATTGATATAACTTGGATCTTTGCTAAAACCTTTAATACCTTGTGCAGATATCTATCAATAGCCGGTTATTTTTCTTATTGGCAAATTATTTCCATACATCCTGTCAAAAACCTACTTAACCATATTTAAATTTTATCAACATCCTCCGGTCTTCTTTGGAACCTCCGCCTATAATTCTCGGGAACATGTGGATGGAGAATGAAGTTTATTAAGCGTCGCCATTGCGCTCTGGCAGTCAAGTGCCTCTTAATTTGATCAGTATAAACTTCTTCTGATTCTACCTTTTGTAATCTCAGGTACCTATCAAGGAAGGTAAATGGAACCCTTAAAATCCGGTTTTTTATGAATAAATATTTGTGTATCCTGTACTCAAGTGTTGACATATCAATAACGATTCCCCAGGATATCCTGTTCCATATCATTGTGCGCTTATTATAAGTCGATTGGGGACTCCCCTTATCATCAAAATAAGTTGGAATGTTGACTAAATCCGGCATAATGAAATTCCCAAGGTTGTATGCTATTATGCCATTTTTATATCTTTCTATCGGTTGTGGAGCATGTGCATGACTTCCGATAACAATGTCAACACCGTTTTCGATCAGTCTTCTTGCATCATTTATCTCCGTGATCTCAGGATACGAAGACTCTTCCGTCCCCCAATGTATATAAACCACCACCCGTTGAACAGATGATCTGATCACCCTAACCTGGTCAATTAAAGTCTCAACATTCAGTGTGCTGATTTGATAATCACCGTCAATGGTTAAGACAGGAGAAGTAGATTGACAAACAACAGAGAAAAAAGCAATCGATATCCCGTTAAAAGGGATTACTAAAGGATTATATGAACCTGTGAGTGAACCATTAATTCCGAAATATGAAGAGTTAAGTTTTTCCAGTTCTGAAATCGTTGATTCAAGGCCCTCGTTACCATAATCCATGATATGATTATTTCCCAGACTTACAATAAAAAGATTCTGCCCGAAGATTTGACCAAGATAATTTTCATTGACACTAAGGTTTATTTTCCCGCTCTGAGGTAAACCTGCCTTATAAATGGGGCATTCAAGGTTGATTACAGTCTTTATTTCATTATTGAATTTAAACCTTTTATAAGGCACTACGTCACCCAAAAATAGCAATGAATTATTCTTCTGCATATTATTTATCCTTCAACCTACAAGTAAAAAGGGATCACAATCCCTAACCTTTAAACATTATTTAAGTTCTTTGCTACTCAATCTTTTGATAAAATCTATCATCCTTGATGCCTGAAATTTATAATTAAACACATGACTGGTAAGTTCCTTCCCTCTTTCGCCAACAGACAATGCGTTTTCATAATTATGGAGAGCATATGTCAGTCTGTCGGCAAATTCTTCAGCATTGTTGGGTTCTGACAAGAAAGCATGCTCATTGTCAATAAGATAATCCGGAATCTCACCTACACTCGTCACAACAACTGGCTTCCCGGATGATAGGTATTCAGTCAACTTGGATGGGAATCCTGCGTCTGCAATAATGCTTCTAGGACGTGCCAGAGCCAAAATTTTCGCATGGCAGATATAAGCAGGTACTTCGTCTCTGCTTATCTGACCCGGAAACTGCACCTTGTCAGATAACCCCAGGGCTTCTACTTTTCTTTTTATCATCAACTCTTCAGTGAGGGAATCGCCTTTGCCAAGCAAAACAAGCTTAATATGCGGAAACTCACGAGAGAGACGGTAAAAGCTGTCTATCAGGATGTCAACTCCATCCTTTTGAATAGTCAAACTACCGCAATAAAGAATGTATTCGAATGGGAGAGGTGGACGTCCTGTGTTTACAAACCTTTGAGTGTCTACTGTGCTTGGAACCAGAAGAAGCTTTCTGTCATTTACTCCGCGGTCTCTGTAAAAGTTAATCAGATATTTGGATATGCAGAAGATCCCGTCACATAATCTGGTCCCCAAATAGGATTTAGTCTCTCCCCAGATTCTTTTTATTGCTGGTTTTTGAAATTCACGAAGGGGGTGCTCACTGTGTTCGTGAATAACGCTGGTTTTATTCACAAGACCCAAAAAATAAACAAATAGCTGTACCAATAATCTATTGGTCCATAGATTTATGGCTAGAATTCTATGATCTTTATTAATGGTTTTTATCGTTCTGTAAGTCCTGAAATACTTATATAGCTTAACCCATCTCCTTATTAAAATAGAACTGCTGCGTTTGGTCTGATTATAAGGATGATAGTAATGTATCCCATTTATGGAGCCATTGACAGTTTCAACATAATCGTTCCTGAAACAAACAACAAAGACTTCTATTCCATTTTCATGAAATCCCCGTGCAAATGTATGCACACGATTTGTGGCTGCGTTGCCTTCAGGGAACGTAAAGGTGTCGCCAAAAATAACTATTGCTTCCAGTGTCTTTCCTTCGCTCATAATTAATTGATTACCAACTATGTAATCCTTTTTGATAATATGTTCTTGCGATATTAAATTCCCGTAAATTCAATTATAGCGCTATCAATACTTTTTTTGTCAGGAAGTGGCCGTCAATAAAACTCTCCGGAACTCCGCTCGAACTTTCACGTCATCAAATTTTTCTTTGGCCAGCTTTACCGCATTACTGCTTATCTCCTTTCGATATCCTTCATTGCTTATTAAGAATTGAATAGCTTTCTTTAATTCTTCCTTGCTCTGATGAGTAACACAATAACCACAGTTATTATTACTAAAAAACTTTGCCACAGCCGTTTCTTCAGGGGAATATATCAGGATTGGAGTTCCTGAAATCATATATTCAGACGTTTTTGTTGGCATAGACAATCTAGCAAAGCGAATTCCATCTCCGTCAAAATCGAGTGGCAAAAAAAGTAAATCGTAGCTAGCCAAGAGTGAAGGCATTTCTTTATAGTCAACAGTCTTTTTTACACTAACACCAACCAGGCTACTAATTGAATTCGCGTATTTGTTGTTATTATCTGGTGTATATATATCAAGACAAACACTTTCTGCACGTAAATTCATCTCATTAATAATACTAGCCATAAATAATATTGCCTTCCCATTAGCTCTTCCTATCCTGCCAGAATACAATATTTTAAATTTTCCTTCAATTTCCCAATTAGTTTTGGAGTGTGGCAGCCATTTTTCAATAGTAATAGGATTATGAAATGGCACAAACTTTAAGCCATATCGCTTAAAATACTCCTCGCTCATTGCTTCACTGATACTTAGAAGGACATTTGCTTTTGATAATAAGTATAAGAATTCCTGTTGTATGATTTTATTCCATATCACTCTCGGAAAATATCGTCGACCAATAGTATTGGGCCAGTCATCCATAATATGGATAGCAATGGGCAATTTTAATTCCTTATGCAGAGCAGTTACAATCCGAATTTCTTCGAGGGAAGAAAGTTGGGAATAAATAATTTCAGGGTTGAAAGATCTTACCCAACCAAGAAAGTCAGGACTTATTATAAACGCGCTTCTGTAGTGTATGAGCCCAGATGAAAATATTATCTTATCATATGCTTTTCTAAATACTGTCTTCTCTATCACATTAGGGCTTGTAATACTCGAGGATTGAGTACCATGAAGAAACTTCCCGGAAGGCAAATCAGGTCTCTTCTTAAGATTGAACGGGAACCTAACAATGACTTCACGTGATCCGATCCGATAATAATTATCACATATATTAAAACTTGGACTATCGATGAATGACGCCGTTGTTGCAATCTTATCTTTATCCCATCCCGAGAAAAGATTTGATAGAGTTATTCCACCACCTGATCTAGTATGGAAGTATTGTCCACTAATAAGAATTCTTGGATACCCAGCCATTATTACTTTTAAATTAACTTGCTACAAGACTTTCCCAATCTTAAGGGTTTGCCATGTAATTATTAACTCATTTCTCTTTCGGAAATTATACTTTTATAAATGCTAACCATTTCTTCCCCGAGCTTCGATGGTTGATGGCGCTGGACTGCTCTTTCTCTGGCTTTATTGCCAATAGATATGGCCTTTTGATAGTTTGAATATAATTCGAATATAGCTGCTGCCATTGAATATGGATCACCTTCCTGGACCAGAATACCATCATGGTCATCAGTTATCAAGGAATTTGTCCCCCCCGCATTGGTTGCAATTACAGGCATACCAAGAGCCATTGCCTCGCATATGCTGTTGGAGCTATTCTCCATATAAGAGGGATGGATGTAAAAGTTAGAGGATGTTAACTCAGTAATCAAACTCATAGTATCAAGCTTGCCCAGGAATTTAAAATGCGACCAGCAATTGGTTCCGTATTTCCTTTTTTTAAGGATTGTAACTACCTCTTCGTGTTCTGAAACGCCACAAATTTTAAATTCAATTTTTATTGAGGTATATCGGTTTACCATGGCAAATGCATCTATCAGCAGATCGATTCCTTTGTACGTTACCCCTTTTAAGATGGAGAAGCAAGTAATAGTGTCGGTGAGAGGAGCATCCCATTTATGTGTGAAAAAATCTTCCCGTATAAATTCCTGACAAAAATAATAAGACGCTCTGGGGGAGAACAATCTGGCAAGTTTCCGATCAAAAGAAGTGCGGCCAATATAGTACCTACAATTCTTCATGATTAACTCCTCGCGTTGCCCTCTCTCTTTGAAAGTGAAGTATTCTAAGAAATTGCCATACCTGTATACTATTTTTCTAATGGAAAGCGCACGAAACTGTTCCCATTTTGTTAGACCGGTAAACCATTTTGTGGCAACAACCAGCACACTTCCCTGAAAATGAATAACCATAGGCACCTTAGAATAGAGTTGAACCATGCCAAAGATGTTCTCTGTGCCGAAGACTTGAATGATGTCAGGGTTAAAATCCCCAATAGCTTCCAGTAAATGAGAAAAAGTCGCAGGCTGTTGCGATAATTGTACTTTCTTAGGTAAGCGGCTAACCAGTGACCGTGGAACCGCTAAATCAGGGACTCCATAAATTGAGAACTTTACGTTGGCCTTTTTCAGGAATTTAGCATCCCGAATCGGTACAACTACCCCAATTGTAATTTCATTATTATGTGATAATTCTTTTATCATGGCATCAACCCATGGAAAATTAGTTTGCTGCTTTTCGGCAAATTTTTCGAATGAGTTTTGAGGCGAATAGACCAGAAACAACACCTTCATGACATAATTGTTAGGTTAACTAATATATTATCTCCTGGTTTCATCTGCAGGAGAGCTACTAATTTTTAACATCCTTCCTATTTGCCTCAGGTAACTTACCGGTCTTATAAAGGTTTTTGAATTCATCATCGCTAAGATCTCTTATTGCAGGTGAATGACATATCCCAACGACAATCCAGATAATCACATTCAGCAGATTATAGGCTACAACATTTTCGATGAAAATCAGTAGTACATAGCTCGCAAGTAATAGTCCCAGTGACTTCATAAATATGCTCTTTGACCTACCCAAAGCCTTATATATTGCTGATACAATTACGCTTAAATACAACAGGACACCTATAATACCGGTTTTGAGCAGGATTTGCAGAAAGCCAACTTCAACCGTAGACCTGTCGTATGTTTCAAATGCTTCCGACATGTAACCTGAACCGATTCCTTTCCCGAAAACAAAAGCATTATTAGCCATAAGATCCTGAAATACCTCATAATACAAAAATGTTCTCGTATCTGCGTAAGGATTCATCTGGCTGTAATCAATTGTATCTGATCCTAATAACGCCTGAAAAACACTTACTCCTTGTATCCCTAAATACAACGATATAAGTGGGATCATCAACAGACAGAACACAGCAAACTTCAATAATCTCCGGTTTATATTAACATTACACATAACATAGTATACCCCAATAATGCAATACCCTATAATGATTCTGAGTATTCCTGCCCTGTTTGTAAATGAGACTATTACAATACTTACAGTTACCAACAGTACTAAGATTTTACCCCAATTCTTTCTTAAAGGTATTGTAAGGATAAGATAGAAAATCGGGTAAAGCAGGAATAGCTGAATCTCAAAATAATCAATAAAGAAAAAGGAAATTATCGTAACAACAATAAGGTATATAGTTAACAATCTGTTAATTGAGAAAAAATAATTTATGTTTACCCCTACAATAAAGAAGAAAACAGGTAACATGGACAATCCTAAGTATGTATTTAAGAGGAATACTCTGAATTGGCCAAGGCTGTTAAATTCGAGTGCGCTTCTTATAATTGAGACAATTATCCAGAGTATCAGCAAGTCGTAAAAGATGATCGCTTTATTCTCCTTAAGCCCATGCCTCCAATAAGTTCCAATGTAAATGAATATCATGATTATTGCCGAACCAAGAGCTAAAAAATATATACGAAATCCTTTAAATAGGCTCACGGGTGGGCCATACAGATTGAAATAATAAGCAAAATGAAAAAGCATAGCCAGAATCACACTGATTGAAACTAATTGTTTCTTACTGAAGGTTACTGCCATCCAAATTTTATTTTATATGATTATGTTCAATTGAATAGAAAAATCAGAGTGCAAGTGATAAGGAAAAGCCATTAAGTCTTTGGATCTCACCATGCATTAATTTACTGTGTCCATATCCCCTTTTTGTTCTTATTAACAACCATGTGATACTGCAGCGGAGATAACAAATATCCATTGAAATTGGCAATTATTGATGCCATAAACAGCGCCTGTGCCCCAAGATGAAAGCCCTTTAAAAGAAGCAAAGCAACAGGAATATAAATGAAAGGACTTATCAGACTCGCAATGAATTGTATCCGCAGGGCACTGATTCCATTCAGTAAAAAGACATATTTTGATCCAAACATCATAACATTAAAATAAGCGAATCCCCAGAAAGAAAGTGAAAATATAATTGAAACCTTCCCCTCTCCCAGCCATAACTTGTAGAAAGTGGAAGAAAACAACAACATAATAATACTGCATAAAAACAACAATAAGTTCAATTGATTATATCGTTTAATCGCATTTTTAATCCACTGTATGTCATTTTTCTGATAAGCCTCGGTTGCTGCTGACCAAAATGGGGTGAGGAAAATATTAGAGACCATGAAAAGGATACCAAAGTATTTGTAAACAATATGATATGAGGTAACATCCGCGGTTCCTAAATGTCTGGCAATTAGAATCTGCGCCGTTTGAAATTGGATTATTGCAGCAATCTGGATAATAAAGAATTTAACGCCAAGATTGAGTAGATACTTAGTGTAAGAAAAATTAACTTTCGAGAGAACAGGTCTATATAATCTGTATTTCCCAACAAATAGAACAATATTGGCGCCAAGTAAAACTAATATTGTTGATAGACACAAAGCAAGCCCCAACTTAACCAAAGATCCCTCAGTCGTCTTCACAAGGACAACGATTATGATCATTGATACCGTCTGACCGATCAAATCGATTAGTGAAGCCTTGGCTGGCTGCTGGTCGGCTGTTAGTATTGTGGTGATTATCTTAAAAACAAATGTTAAACAAAAATAGGTGAACACAATTACTGCAAGAATTGTCACTTCAGCGCGCAATTCTGACGATACATTCAAGATCTTTGACCAATCAAGGAAGTTATTTACAATCAAAAATAATACCCATACCGAGAAGAAAACTATACCTAGAATCGCATAGGTTGTACTAACATAAATTTGCGCCAGGTCATGATTCCCTTCTGCCTTTGCTACAGCGAACCTGTTTCTTAATCCCTGAGTCAGCCCAATATCAAAGAAGGCAAACCAACCTACAATTGAACCTAAGGTCAACCATATTCCATATGATGATGCATCTATATAATCTAAGACCAAAGGCAGTGTGACAAAGCTTATAATTATTCCGGACCCTTTAATTAATAGAGAGCTTATGATGTTTTTTTTGGCCCTAAGGCTTCTTTCGTGTCCTTGGCTTGTATATCTGGCGAGCAGTTGAAAAATGGGCAATTCTGAAAAACGCATAAGTCAGCTATTTTGATTGGTCGATACTATTAGGCTTTAAGGAAGGAATTTCCATCAGTGGAAATGCCCAGTGGATGCTCAAGAAATACTTCTTCATCACCTTCTTCTTGCATGTAATTCTATTCAATGAATTCAACGCTGTTCGATTTAAATTATTTCTAACACGCATTGTTGTATGAAACAATTAATTATATTCGTCGTTCAATAATGTAGGTTAGTCAACGATAAACGCCCATTCGTCAAAAACTGCTTATGACAAGAATTCTTACGGTTGTCTTACTTCTGGTTAGTGCTATATCTTACGGAAGAACATTTTATTTATCACCTGTAGGCCTGGATTCAAATCCCGGAACAATCAATCAGCCCTTTTTTACCCTTAAAAAGGCCTGGACAGTGATCTCGGCCGGAGATACCCTTTATCTACGGGGCGGACTCTATCAATATGAGTCAACGCAATTCCTTACAGGAAAGAATGGCACATCAACAAATCCGATTAAAATCTGGGCTTACTCAGGTGAAGTACCGATAATTACAAAGAAAACAAATTTTGCATACACATGGGCCAGTGGAATTGCTTTTACGGGTAATTACTTTCATTGGAGAGGAATTGAAATAACCGGATTTGCCCAAACGACTGCTACTATATACGTTGGGTTAAGAGTAACCGATGCAAGCAACAATATCTTTGAACGAATTAATTCCCATCATAATGGCCATGGATGTGTGATTACCGGTAAGTCCGGAAACAACCTTGTTCTAAACAGCGACTTCCACCATAATCAGGATCCATTAACTACACCTAAGTACGATAATGCCGATGGTTTGGAAATATGCTATATCCCGGCGGGGTTGACAAACACGGTAAGGGGATGCCGTTTCTGGTGGAACAGCGATGATGGAATTGATCTTTGGCAGAATGATGGGGTCGTTATTATAGAAGACAGCTGGTCGTGGAATAATGGTTATATACCTGACACAAATACCTCGGCCGGGAACGGTAGCGGATTCAAACTTGGTGTTACCACTATTGACCATGGAACAAAAGTCCTGAGAGTATTAAAAAATTGTGTCGCATTCAACAACAGAGCCAGGGGTTTTGACCAGAATAATGCTTTGTGTTCCATGGACTTATTTAACAACACAGCCTATCGTAATGGGACAAATGGTTATGTGCTTAATTATCAGGAAATTGTTTGTAAAGTTAAAAATTGTATTTCCTATAAGAATGCATTCATGCCTGGCTTATCAAAATCTTCGATAGTAGAAAAGAATGCATTCTCAGATAATAATATTACTACTCCCGTGCTGTTCGACAAAGATTTTGTCAGCCTGGACGGGGCTCAATTGATGAGAGCAAGAAAAGCGGACGGAAAGTTACCGGATATTACTTTCATGCATCCTGCTTCCGGGTCAGGCCTGATTGATGCCGGGGTAAATGTTGGATTGCCCTTCAGCGGACCAGCTCCGGATATTGGCGCCTTTGAAACTGCAGCCTCTGCTCCTGTTGTTGCAAACCAACCACCGGTTGTCAGCATTTCGTCACCTGCCAAAAGTGCTTCCTTTACTTCACCTGCAACAATTACCGTCAATGCAACTGCTTCCGACCCGGATGGTACTATTGTCAAAGTGGAGTTTTTTCAGGGCAGCGTCAAAATTGGAGAAGGAACAACATCTCCATATTCCATCACCTGGAAAGAGGTCCCCGAAGGGACCTATTCTTTAACGGCGGTTGCCACAGACAATGCTAACTCAAAAACTGTTTCAGCAGTCGTTTCTATTACTGTCGTTAAACCGGCCCCCGCTGAAAATAAATTGCCAATAGTTGGTATTTCGTCACCAACAAAGGGTAGTTCATTCACAGCTCCGGCTACTGTTACTGTCGATGCAGCTGCTTCTGACCCGGATGGAACTATTGTCAAAGTGGAATTTTTTCAGGGAAACGTCAAAATTGGAGAAAAAACAACTACTCCATATTCCATCACCTGGAAAGAGGTCCCCGAAGGGACCTGGTCTTTAACGGCGGTTGCCACAGACAATGCTAACTCAAAAACTGTTTCGGCAGCCGTTTCTATTACTGTCGTTAAACCGGCCTCCCCTATAAATCAACCGCCAACAGTAAGTATTTTGTCACCTACCAAGGGCATCTCACTCACAGCTCCGGCTACTGTTACTATTGATGTAAATGCTTCAGACCCGGATGGCTCTATAACCAAAGTTGAAGTTTTCAACGGGTCTGTAAAACTTTTTGAAAAAAATACTGCTCCTTATTCATTTACCCTTAAAGACTTGCCGGCCGGCTCCTATGAGCTAAAGGCTGTTGCCACTGATAATATGAATGCCACTGCAACTTCGTCTTACCAAGCCTTTACAGTGACACCCATTCTTGAAGCAAGGGATTACTTCAATC
>DCVC01000373.1 GCA_002328625.1 Bacteroidales bacterium UBA2198 | reverse complement strand
CCCGATCTTAACGGGACACTAGTGAGATTATGTTTTATTTAAATAAGCGCATTAAATCTTAATGATCTGAAATTAGATGGATTTTGTGAAGTTGCTTAAGGTGCCAGTATTCAGATGGATTATTTTTGATTTTCTTATTATCATCACATCAGACCTTCGTCAAGGTTCGCTTTATTTTCCCCGGAATATTCTTCACGCGGCTTATCTGAAACAACAGATTTTTTGTATAATAATCCCATTCATTATATAATTTCATAAAAAAGACTTTTAGAAAATAAGATCTGTCATTTAGGATCTCTTCAACATCAGCATTATCTCTCATTTCAAAACCCTTTTTCCCTGATTTAATGTCTGCCATCATACTCAAAACAACTGAAGGATGGCTACCCTTGTAAAGTTCAAGCCAACTTGGCATCCAGTAATGTCTTTCAATATTGAAAGGATTGGAAATTTGAAAGTAGTTATTATTTGCCCATTCAATGATTTCAGAGCAGTTATCCGGTTTTTCGTCCTTATAAACCTGGACCTTTTGTCTGACTTGCCAGGGGAAGAGATGTGAGTAATGATACATAAAGATACCTTTCCTCTTCATCCTTTTTCCATTGATCCAATTCAACATTCTCAGATCAGTCCCTTCTTCATTAAGGATTGTTGGCGGTTCATGTGTCAGATATGAATATCCGGGACCCCATTTAAAAACACGATGGCAATATGATCCTCCTCTTAGAAATTTCCATCCTTCTATTCTATAATGAATGTCTCCCCAAAAATTTATGAACGGAAATGTAATGCCACTGATTGATGGATCCTTCTTCAGCATCTTTAAGACTGCGTCCATGTCCTCATTCTTGTAGAACTCATCTATATCGATCTGCCAGAGATAATCCCCGGTTGCCCTTTCAGCATATGCTCTGGATTGTGGAGTCCTGTGCCTTCCCAGTTCGTCAGTCTTAGGCCAGAACCCTGTTTTTGTGATGATCTGCAGCTTGTTTTCGGGATCCTCCTCCTTTTTAAAATTGTAGAGCGTTTCCAAGGTCCCATCAACAGAGTGGCCATCAGGAGTACAAACGGATTTGGCATCTTCATGCCCCCCTTCAACTACTATAATTTCATAAGCATATCTATACAGTGAACGCAGGCAATAACGAGTAAAAGGCTCACCGTTTAGCACTATTATACCAAAAGTTATTCTGGGAAATTCCATTAACCGGCCTTATTTTGATTGATTGGACATTTGAGTGGCTTTATCATCTAAGACAGCCACCAGAGCAAAATACCACAGGCCAGTAGCATACCCATGCCCTGAAAGGAAGGTCCATGATGTAATTCCTTCAAGTACCTGTGATATAATGACTATCATCAGCATGAAGGCAAGATTGGACATAAGCCCGGTATTATTCATGAATACTTTAAATGATTTGATAAACGAATAGATGTACAACAAAATGAAAAGCAAAAACCCGATCAGACCCCAGCGGTATGCCACACCTGTCCAAACCAGGTCAGAAGTGATCGATTTCACTAATGGTACATCTGGTTCCTGTTCCTCTGTTACAGGCCCCATGCCGAAAACGATTCTATTTATATCAATATCTTCAATGACTCCAATGGTTCTCTCAAACCGGTACTGGAGACTGTTTATCTGAAACGGGGAACGATCTTCAGTCAACTCTGCAAATCGGTCCTTGAAGTATTTGGCATTTGTTGGGAAAATCTTTACGATCACAAAAATGCTCATTATTCCAATAATGCTGTAAATGAAAATGTTCTTCAACACTGTCTCCATTTTGTTTTCCCTTATTCCAAGTATGACAAAGTAGATTATGATAAGGAAAAACGCAACGAGCAATGTGGACCTTGAATAAGTAATAAAAATGGCTCCAAGGTTTACAATAAGCATTAATGTGTAAAATACAGGACGATCAGATCTGAAGACTAACAAATATGCCAACGAAAAAAAGAGGAACTGGGGCATAAACCAGAAGCTTCGTGTAATCATCTCTCCCCCAAATACTTCCTCTATATATTCTTCGATATCATAGATTGCCAAACCGGCTCCCTGATGAAGAATATAAAAGAGTGCACTAATTGTGTTGATCACTACTATGCTGAACAGAAATCCTTTCAAAACCTCAAGCCTGCATGAAAAGCTCCAATCCCTGATGATAAAATATCCAATGAAAAGTGATAGCAGGACGAAGAATTCCATGACAACACCTTTAACAACAGGATAATCGATCAGGGCAGTAATCAACCCAATAGTGGTAACTATCATCAGAAAAATGACAAGATAATCCAGAGTGCCTATTGTCTGAGCCCTCCTTTTGATTTCCTTTCCAACATACAAATAAAACAAAAAGGGCAATATCCAGAATATTACCATCCATATCAACTTGAGTGCAGGTAGTATACGACCTGGTACCTGAAAGATTTTAACAGTCTCAAAAAAAATTGATTCACTCATGAACATAAGAAAAGAAATCCCCAGAAAATAAATGGGGTTTCTAAACCCCCGGACCAGGAAGAACAATAAGAGCAGATATGGAAACGCTTGTTTGAAAAGCTCGATCATCTCATCAGTTTTAAGGTATCGGGGTTGTTACAGCACTCCCTGTAAGTATTTCTAAAAGGGTCTTTTTCAGATTTGCCGCAGTCTGAAAGGACATATAATTGCAGATACTTTGTTGATATTGGTCCGGTTTGGTGGTTGTGAATTTAACAAACTGGGAATGAAGTCCTTCAGGATTACTGTCACTATAAGTAGTTCCCAGTCCATACTTTTCTATCCTGTGGCCAATAATTCCCTTGTCTGGTGCCAAGATAGGAATACCATAGCTTAATGCCTGGAGCATCACTCCACTGGAACCAAAGAAATTCCGATACGGGAGAATGAGGTGTGTGGCAGATCTGAAAAATGACTCTACGCATAAAGGATCTTCGATATACTGGTTAGTTTCGAATAAGGCACCCCTTTCAGCCAGGATACTTCTCATTTCATCGACATTGTGCAGATACTTCTCCTTATTGTTTTGAAGTCCGCAATGAATAAAACAACCATCATATCTGAGAGCCATATCCATAACAACATCGTAACCCCTCCTGAATTGTGCGGTCCCAAAGTATAAAAACATAAACCGTTCCTTATTTTTCAGTTTGAAGTTTTCCAGTTTTTCAATCCAGAGCCTTTGGTCAGGTTCCTCCTTCTGTATTATCATATCAGCATATTGCTGAAACATATCTGGTATCCAGTATCTCTTCGGATGATTAATCACGTATTTTTCATCGAGATACAATGCTCGGTCCATCAATGAGAAACGATCCAATAACCATTCATGAAAGAATCTGTCATCCTTTTTCCACCGCGAGTGAAAATGTTTTATAAATCTGAGTTTGTCCCTGGTATCTATGGGTTGATAAAAATAAAACGGTCTTAAAAATATCCCAAACACCTTTCCCCGAAGCGACTTTTTCTTCATTGGAATTTGGGAAGTAAGCAATTCCAGATGATGATCAGCCTCAGGTAAAATGGTTATGTCAACAGATAATTCATCCTGTAATGCACGCAACTGAGCATGCGAAATTTTTAACCCACCCTCAGCAAAATTACCTGTATTAATTATTTTAACATTGGCCCATTTGCTTAATTCGTTGATGTAAAAGGAATTTGAGACCTTTTGTTCCGTGTTTCCGGCAATGTAGACTATACATCCCAGTTCATTTAGAATTTGTGAAAGGACATAAATCCAGATTTGTCGGTGTCCGTCAAATCCGGGTGAGTATATTAGTGCTCCGGACATTTTCTCCCTTTGTTCTGAGGGCACTATTTTTAATGCATTTCCCTTGCTATCAGGTATTTTCATCATTTTGCAGAATCGAGGATGAAGTAACCTCTTAATTTATAGTCGTTCTGACCAGAAGCAAATTGGTAGCCAATGTATTCAATCTGGAGACATCTTGTAACCTTAAGATAATAGGCAATGTAGGGGTGTGTAATATTGATATCCAGATAGTATAGGCCTCCAGCCAGGTTCTTAGGAATGACAATTTGTTCATTCAGGTTAAAGGCTCCGATTTGAAATTTTGGCAATATACCATTAACCATCCCGGGACCGTAAAATGCAACTCGATTATTGTTTACATCAAACATCTCAACTTCAACAGTAAGTACCTTCTCAGACTCCAGATATCCTTCTATGCAGATGTCTAAAAGTGTATTATCCGATTCAAGGTGCAGGTAATTTGATTGTGATCCATTAACAGAAATTGAATCAATTTTAAGTTCAGGGCTTTTGTACGAGATAAAATTTATAATGTCGTCTGTTTTCATAGGATCGACATTAATATACTGATTTATTGCCTCTTCTGTACCGCCATTAAATATGACCTGTCCGTTCTTCAAGACTATGCAGCTCGAACATAATGATCTCACTGCATTCATATTATGACTTACAAACAGCACAGTTCTGCCTTTGGACCGGCTTACATCCTGCATTTTACCAATTGCCTTCTTCTGGAATTCCGCATCTCCGACAGCCAATACTTCATCTACTACCAAAATCTCAGGTTCCAAATGTGCAGCAATAGCAAAGCCCAAACGAACGGTCATTCCACTGCTGTAGCGCTTAACCGGAGTTTCAATATATTTCGCAACACCTGCAAAATCAACAATTTCATCAAACCTGGACCTGATCTCAGCTTTTGTCATACCCATTATCGATCCATTCATGAATATGTTCTCTCTCCCTGTCATTTCAGGATGAAATCCTGTACCTACCTCAAGCAGTGAAGCTATCCGGCCATGCGCCATGATCCGGCCAGTTGTTGGGGTTGTCACCCGTGATAGTATTTTCAGAAGAGTTGATTTGCCGGCACCGTTTTTCCCGATGATCCCAAGCACTTCACCCTGTTCCACTTCAAGATCAATATTACGTAATGCCCAAATAATGCCGTCTGAGTTCTTATCATCGTGATCATTTACCTGACCTATTTTTAAATACGGATCCTCTTTCTTAAGTATGTTAATTGTCCACCACCGTTTTAAATCATGACTAAGCGTACCGGTACCTATACTGCCCAATCGATATTGCTTTGAAATGTTTTCGAACTTAATTGCTATATCACTCATAGATTTGCAGACTTAAATTACATCCATGAAACTCCTCTCAACCCTGTTGAAGATTACTATCCCGGCTAATAAAACAATAATTGAAAATAGAAAGCTATAACCAAGAGACAGCCATGAGAAGGTACCTTGACCCAGAAAACCAAACTTAAATGTCTCCATTACCGAAGTTATTGGATTAGCCTGTATAAGCCACATATACTTTGGGCTTCCAGACATAACTGATAACGGATAAATAACCGGAGTGGCATACATCCATAACTGAATGGCAAATGCAATTAGAAACTTAAGATCCCTGTATTTTGTTGTAAGTGAAGAGATTATTATTCCAAAGCCAAGGGTCAGACACGCCAGAATGAAGATAAGAACCGGAAATAATAATGCGTAGAGATTAGGCTCAACATCTGTTCCTTTTGCGACGAAATAAATGTATACAATTATAAAAACAATAAATTGTATAAACATTTTTATGAGCCCGGTAATCGTCACGGATAATGGGGCAATCAATCGAGGGAAATATACTTTGCCAAAAATAGCCTGGTTAGTTAAAAAAGTATCGGAGGTCTTCGTTAGAGATTCGGAGAAGTAGTTCCATAGCGTTATACCGGAAAGATAAAATAATGGTTGCGGGATACCGTCGGTTGGTATTTTTGCGAGACCACCAAACACAAACATAAATACAATTGTTGTGAAAATTGGCTGAATAAAAAACCATATAGGTCCGAGGATAGTCTGCTTGTAAAAGGTCACTATATCCCTTTTAATATACATTTCAAGCAAGTCTCTGTATTGCCATATCTCCTTAAAATTGAAATAAAACAGCTTGCCATGCGGCTCAATCAATAATTCAAAATCTTGCTTTTGCTCAGTCATTATATCTTAAGTTTTCAAAAAATATCTATTAACATACTCTCTCTTCCGCAGCTAATAACTTGTTAATTAATACTTCCTTTTTTTTTCTTCAATTGGGTCCGAATAATTATTTTGCGGCAGAAATAAATGACCGTTCGTGTAACATTATTATATATTCGTCGTTAAATTTCATGTGTTAGTCAAATTTTAAACCTCACTGCTTGTGATTTCATTTAAGCGTTTACTCACTATTCTCTGCCTGTCACTTACTACCATTTCCTATGCTTCTACCTATTATATTTCAACCACAGGAAATGATAGCAACCGGGGAAGCAAAGAATTACCATTTAAGACTTTAAATAAGGCGTGGTCTGTTATTGGAGCCGGAGATACCATTTTCTTGAGAGGAGGTACTTACAACAACGCGATAATGCCTGCCACAACTTTCTTAAGAAATAAGAACGGATCACCATCTGATCTTATTGTCATCTGCAATTTCCCAAATGAAAGGCCCATTCTTAATTATGGTGATGCGTCATATACAACTCAAAAAGCTGGGATCTGGATAGAAAACGCAAAATACCTGCATATCAAGGGTATAAGAATTACTAACATCAAACAGCCCATCGCTGGCAATATCGCCCAATATGGTGTAATGCTATGGAATGGTGTTAGTAATTGTATCTTTGAACAAATTGAAACTGACCATATTGGAGGCTGGGGTGTTACAATAGGTGATAATTGCAGCAACAACCTGTTTCTTAACTGTGACAGCCATCATAATGCTGATCCCTACTCGGCAATCCCATTTGGCTGGGCAGATGGTTTTCAATCTGGTAGTCCATCATCAACTAATAATACTTTCAGGGGTTGCAGAGCATGGGGGAACAGTGATGATGGATGGGATTTCCGTCTGTATGATGGTTCTGTCATCCTTGAATCATGCTGGTCATTCCGGAATGGATACAAACCACATACCTGGGTACCCGCAGGAAATGGAGAAGGTTTCAAACTCGGCATGAAACGCCTTCCATCCACCAGTTCAATCTTACGGACCGTGGTTAACTGCTTGGCATTCGACAATTATTCGATTGGGTTTCATTCAAGTACGGTAACCGGTTATGGCACTTTCAGGAGTACTTTGCATAACAACACAGCCTTCAGAAATGGGGTCCAGGGTAATTACCCGGGTTTTAATTTCCAACAGCCAGATGTGGTGAACATCCTGAAGAACAATCTATCTTATAATAATGGAAAAGATTATATTTACCCTTGTAATATAAATACTAACAACTCCTGGAATAAGGGCCCTGTTTCCGGGTCTGACTTTCAGAGCCTTGATACTACAGGCGTCTCGGGTGTCAGAAAGGCAAACGGAGACTTACCAGATCTTCCTTTTCTGAGACTTGCACAGAACTCCGGCCTGATTGATGCCGGGGTAAATGTTGGCCTGCCCTTCAGCGGAGCAGCTCCGGATATTGGCGCCTTTGAAACAGCAGCCCCTGCTACTGTTGTCGCAAACAAACCACCGGTTGTCAGTATTTCCTCTCCCTTGAAAAGTACCTCCTTCACTTCACCTGCCTCAATCACTGTCGATGCTGCTGCTTCTGACCCGGATGGCACAATAACAAAAGTGGAGTTTTTTCAGGGAAACGTCAAAATTGGTGAAAAAACAACATCTCCATATTCTATCACCTGGAAAGAGGTCCCTGATGGGACCTATTCTTTAACAGCGGCGGCAACAGATAATAAAAACTCAAGGACTGTTTCGGCAACCGTTTCTATTACTGTCGTTAAACCGGCCACCCCTGTAAATCAACCGCCAATAGTAAGTATTTTGTCACCTACCAAGGGCATCTCACTCACAGCTCCGGCTACTGTTACTATTGACGTAAATGCTTCAGACCCTGATGGTTCTATCACCAAAGTAGAGGTTTTCAACGGGTTTGTAAAACTTTTTGAAAAAAATGCTGCTCCTTATTCATTTACCCTTAAAGACTTGCCAGCCGGATCCTATGAGCTAAAGGCTGTTGCCACTGATAATATGAATGCCACTGCAACTTCGTCTTACCAAGCATTTACAGTGACACCCATTCTTGAAGCAAGTGATTACTTCAATCTATACCCTAACCCCAATGACGGACGGTTTTCTATCAACTTTACCACATTGATGGAAGCCGATATCTTCACAATTACGGTTGTTGATCTGATAGGAAAAACTGTTTACCGCGAAGAACTCTCGAAAGAAGAAAGCACCATGCAATTCGATCTGTCGCATCTGTACAGCGGCATTTATATTGTAATTATCGCAGCTAACCAGATTCTTCTTACTCAAAAATTCATCAAGGGATAAGTCCCGGCTTCAGTTCAGGATAATCAGTTTCCTGATATAACGGTCCAGATTATCGGCCTCCAGGGTAACCGTATAAAGTCCTGATGGAAATTTTTCAGAGATGGGTACTTCAGTCCGGCCATACCCGACAGATTTTGTCAGGACTAACTTCCCGTTCGAGTCATAAATTTTCATGGTTTGATATATCCTGGCCTGATCAGTTAATAAAAGATAAAAATTCCCATAAGCCGGATTGGGATAGATCAGGGTCATATTTCGTGGCAACTCCACCTCTTCCTCTTCTTCTTCAGTTGCTTTGTAAACCCGGGCACCTACCTGCCAGATCCCATTCTGGTCCTCAGTCCTTATCGTTGTTCTGTTCCACGTTGCATCTTTTGCCAGCCCGGAAAGCAGAGCAGCTCCCAGGTCCTTACCATAATCCAATCTCACAGCCGGGACAAAATCGTTTAAATCTACAAAGCGAGGATTCACCACCACTGAGTGCTGATCATAGCCCATCGACTGCCACATGGCAAATGTCTTAGTCTTTCCATCCACCTGAAATAGCGGTTCTCCAACCTCACACCAGAAAACATTGTAATCACTCTCAAATCCTTCCAGACACTCCAAATCATGGATATCAATGGTGAAAATCCGATTTCGTGTATAGAAAATATTATTATAAACCTTCGTCCCCCTGGAAGGCGTATTCAGACCGTTGTCAGTGTTGTTATATATGTCAATCAATCCCCTCGACGTCTGATCTGATGTCTTGTCACTGTAAAAAGTATTGTTGTAGATTTTAATCCCGTTTATACCCTTAATGGCAACACCCAGTTTCGGGTTTTTAAGAATATTATATGCTATTACCCCATTGACATCCGTCATTCCATTTGATTTTCTTTGAATTCCGTTTGGGGTATTGAGCAGATAATTGTACTTGATGACAACATCTATATTGTAACCCGTAAACAGCGCATGGGTCATGCTGGTCGCATCAGTGCCGTTCCAGGTGAACTTGTTGCCTGAAATGAGTGCGCCATCGAGGTTATTGTTGGTTTCAAGCGGATTTTCATCTCCGGCCTGCAACAGGTAACCGTAAGAATTTACAGCCGTAACTGTGTTATTCAGAAATTGCAACAATGTCCTCTGGCTCCTCGGAATGTTAATACCCTGAGATGTGCCTGTTTCTGTATCAACATACTCCTGTTCCTTAAGAATAAGCACTTGCTGCGAAAAGA
>DCVC01000211.1:4875-9298 GCA_002328625.1 Bacteroidales bacterium UBA2198 | reverse complement strand
GCAATATAGATTATGTTATGAAAACAGTATCATTAAAAATAGACGACTCAATCTTCAGCGAGACTGAAGTAATTCTCTCCAAGATTAAAAAGCCCAGAAATAGATATATCAATGAGGCTCTCTACTACTATAACAAAATTCAGAGACGAAAAATATTAGAATCTAAATTAAAAAAAGAATCTGCCCTGGTGAAAGACGAGTCCCTTTCAGTGCTTAATGAATTCGAGGAGATAGATTATGCTGGTTAAGAGATTTGAAATCTGGCTGGTTGATTTAAGTCCCCAGATCGGGACAGAACCAGGTAAAACAAGACCAGTACTGGTGGTGCAGACTAATCTCCTGAATAAACTACCTCACTCCTCTACCATAGTCTGTCCTCTAACAACAAATGTTCAGAAAGAATCTGAGATCTTAAGAGTCCATATTAAAAAGAGCACTTCAAATCTTAATGAAAACTGTGATATCATGATAGACCAGGTACGAGCAATTGATAATAAACGATTAATCAGAAAAATTGGCGAATTACCAGAAAGTCTTGTGTCTAAAGTCAAAGAAAATCTGGCAATTATCCTGGATTTGAATTAAAGCACTCAGTTCAACAGGTCGGTATATGGCATTGTCTTTTGTGCCGCGGGAAATTTTTGCCTGAAGAGGACCAATAAGTAACCGGCGGCACAAGCTGCCCCGGGTGCCACCGGGGACTCCCACTGGTGTCACGGTTTTTGCCAACACGAGAAAAAAATAACTGTCGCTAAACCTGCATCGCTCCGCGAGTGCAAAAACAAGCGCCACCTCCGCCAGCTGACAGATGCAAAGGCTAAAATTTATTGAGGGACTTCAGTCGCTCATATTCATAACTGGAACTCCAGCGCCTTCCTCGTAACCTCCGGTGTGGTAAGACCCCTGTCCCCTAATTCAAGCCAATTCCTTTCCTCAAATCTTGATACAATCTTATCGATTGTATCTATACCGACATTGTATTCACTTAGCCGGGTCATGACACCCAAAGATTCAAAGAAACTCACTGTTTTTTCTATTGCGGCATTTACCCTGTCATCTTCCGATCCTTCATAAATTTTCCATACCCTTTCACCATATTGCAGAAGCTTATTCTTCTTTTCTTCTCTTAATGCTTTCCATAGTCCTGGCAGTACAACAGCCAACGTTCTTGCATGATCAATTCCATGCAATGCGGTCAGTTCATGCCCAATACTGTGAACCGACCAGTCGCCCGGTACTCCGCATGAAATAAGACCATTAAGAGCCATAGTTGCACTCCACATGAGGTTCGACATTGCCTCATCGTCGGCAGGATTTTTATAAACCTTTGGTGCTTCTTCAATAAGGGTAATAAGTATGGCTTCGGCAAAACGATCCTGAATAGGTGCATTTACAGGATATGTCAGGTATTGTTCAACCACATGGACAAATGCATCCACTACCCCGTTGGCAACCTGGTTGTGTGGCAGTGTCCCTGCGGCCTCAGGCAGAAGAACTGAAAACCTGGGGAAAGAATACGGTGATGAAAANNAGGAGAAAATCTATATTTTCCGATTTTATTATTTCAACAGCCTTCATGCAGGTCTCATAAGAAGGATTAGGTTCTATACCTCCGAATTCAGTAATACTGAAATTGTTCAAAATTTCTCTGATCTTATCATAGACGCCATTTCTAAAGATACTGCCGCTGCCATAGAGTAGCATGATTTTATTACCGGCAGGTATCTGTGATGAAATTTTGGGCATTTGATCCTTCCCGAAAAAGATCCTTACGGGATTGTAAAACTCAAAATTTGTCATAGGTTAAGTTTTTATGATTTAATTTAAGAAACATGAATGTCTGTTACCAGCTTCTTACGGTATCTATCATCGCAATGATATTTTCAAGAGGAGTGCCTACCTGGATGTTATGGCATGAGCAGCAAATAAATCCCTCTCGTCCTTTGCCAAGTGTTTCAAGACAATTTAAGGTTTCCTGCCGCACTTCTTCTGTCGAGCCAAATGGCAGCACATATTGATTGTCAACTCCTCCGTGGAAAATCACCTTATCTCCATATTTCTTTTTTAAAGCTGACATTTCCATTCCCGGACATACATGCTGGATTGGATTCAGAACATCGATACCGCACTCTATAAGAGGAGCAATGAGTCTTTCAGAAGCACCGTCGGTATGATAGAAAACCTTCAGTCCGTATGAATGAATCAGACTGCACCACCTTTCCATTCTTGGCTTAAGATAATACTCCCAGTCCTGCGGCGAAATAAGTAAATTGTTCTGATCACCGAGATCATCACTAATAAAAACCAGATCCAGGTATTGTGATGCTCTATCGAGGAATCTCCGGAGCATTTCAGTCTGGATAGCTTCAATACGGTCGAGTATTGAAATAACAAAATCGGGATATTCAAGAATATCTGTCAATCCTTGCTGAATGCTGCGGAGCTGACAGTAGATTTCAAATAAAGAAACCCACGGACCAATTACTGCAAAGTCATCTGATGCTCTTTTGGCAAGGTTGATTGCTGATTCATAATCAAACAATTCAGGATCCGGCCAGAAAGAATAATTATCTACATGCTCCGGTGATGTATATCTCTTCATCGGAGGTTCGCCAAATTCCTGATAATGAGCTGCCCCGGCCTGTATATCCCTGAGTGGTACTCCCCACATGGTACGGTCTCCGGCAGTGGTTGTCCCTGGTTGTGATCCTGTATTTGTTCCCTCAGGTGTTTTGTAATCCATGAAAACCCAAACTATCTTGTCCACTCCCAGCTTCTTCCACATTTTAAAATTGTCATCCGTTCCAACATGATGTTTCAATGCATTCTCAACTTCGGGTGTATGCCACATGTCCACCGGAATTCTGTCCACAGGCTTTCTTTCCAATATATTGATGATCCTCTCTTTTGAATTCATTCTGGTCAGCTATTTAATTGAATATTCGTATGGCAGCCAGTCGGCAATTCGCTGTCCTGCCATTGTGCCTTCCCAGCTTATCCCTGATGCATCATAATACCCCGTTGCATCAAAGTGTATCTTGTCTTTGAGTAAAACAAGATAGCTGTTTGGTGAATTCGTGTAGTAACAGATACCAAGATCTTCTTTGTATCTGAGATATTTGTTGCGGCCATTTTCTTCAATAACAATATCCCTGTAAGTAAGATATTCATCTGCGGAATTCTTTACCTTGAATCCTGTTGATTTAAGATCGTTCACCCACAATGTTCTGAAAAAGTGCATTCTGGATCCCAGGTATGCGTATTTTCTTCTCCTTTCAAATAATTGCTTTTGTGTTTCTTCTGTACTCAGATCCTGGTCGAAAAGCATATTTCCTTTAAAAAAGAAAGATTTACTTTCTTTATAATATTCAAACTTATCGAGATAATAAGTGATTTTGTACCCTAATGCCCTGTTTTCCATTAAAATTGGTTTTGAAGCATATGCTCTCAGTGTATCATTATCAGAGCCATAGTTAAATGTAATATCGTTTTCATTGATTATTACACAGTTCAGCGCGTTCCCGGTTGTTCCAAGGAATTCATTTCTAAAAATTTTAAGATTTTCTCTTCTTTCCCTTACAAGTGATTTTGCTTTAACTGTGACTTCCATTAATTCATATACTTTGGGTGTCATATAAATCAGGAGAGGCTTTGTTGGAGAATAATCAGTAAGAGTAACTGAAAAATATCCTATAGCACTAATTGTTAAAGGCATGGAAGCATATCTTGATATGTCCAGTTCGAAATTTCCATTCGGGTCCGAGTGAGTTCCTACAAATGTGCCGCTGAAATAGAGTGATGCAAAATCGATTGCTCTTTTAGTATCCTTGTCCAGTATTGTTCCCTTAACAACCTGGTTATAGGCAGATATACTGAAATTGATGAACAGAAATAATAGAAAGAGTCTTCTCATAATTTATAGTTGAATTAACTTCTGCAAATCCGGTACCAGAATAATGACAACNNGTAATTTCTGAAGTATTCCGAAAATGAGGATAGATGCCCGGAAGACCTGACCCCGGCAAGATCACTAGCATTGAACAGAGGTGGATAATTGGTCATTATTACTTCTTAACATGAGGTTCATAATTATTTGAATTGTAATGGATATATTTACATATCGGACCATCAGTAATTTATTATGAAAAAAAGAACTTTCATCAAAACGGGAGTACCGGGGATCAGTTCACTTCTAATTTCAGGAAGAGCTACCGGTCTCGAATATTACCCGACACCTTCCGACAAAAAGTGGGCGATATTATATGCCACATGGTGTGGGTCCGCAGCAAACAAGTTCGTTTATTGATAACCACCTGGCACACATCTGCGGGATTAATGGTTTACCTTCAAAAGTTTTCCCGGGGAGGATCACTTTCGGACTGATGGAACCTGACGTAAGAAAGCAAATGCAGCAAATGGCAGG
>DCVC01000211.1:4125-4813 GCA_002328625.1 Bacteroidales bacterium UBA2198 | reverse complement strand
AATGATCTTACCTGCCTCTTTTGCTCATGATGCTTTCTATCTCATCAATTTCTTTTGGAATATTCTGTGATAAAACAATATTGCCGGTTTCTGTGATCAGCACATCATCTTCGATCCTCACGCCAATGTTTTTGTATTTCTCATAGAGAGGCGACACTTCATCAATAAACTTCCGGATCTCTTCTTCAGAGGCTTCCTTTCCATACAACTCAAATAACTGAGAAATGCCGTTGCTTCTCAGATAGATTCCCGGCTCCACTGTAAGTACCATCCCTTTTTCAAGCAGCCTGCTGTTCGATGATGTGGTTGCCACATTCCTGGTGAAAGCGGTGTCCGGGGCGCCGTAATCCCCGACATCATGAACATTCAGGCCCAGGTAATGACTCGTACCGTGTATGATATAGAACTTCTTCTGCCATTCGCTCTCAGGATCAGTTATCAGTCCGAGTTCATGCAGACCATGCAGGACTGTCTCTCTGTATTTATACTGGCCCTCAATCAGGGCTTTCCCGGGAATCATTTCTGCTATTGCCGCTTTCTGCGATTTCAGAACAAGGGCATAGATATCTTTTTGTTCACTTGAAAACTTCCCGTTCACCGGAATGGTGCGGGTAATATCAGCACAGTAATTCCCGTATTCAGCTCCTGTGTCCATAAGCAGGAGATCCCCATCTTCCATCTTCCTGTT
>DCVC01000211.1:0-4088 GCA_002328625.1 Bacteroidales bacterium UBA2198 | reverse complement strand
AAAACAAATTCAATCAAGGCTTCAACTTCAAATTCATACAAGCCGGGACGGCAAATCCGGCAGGCATTAATAAATGCCTCACCGGTAATGTCAACTGCTTTGCGGATCCTGCTGATCTCAATGCTGTCCTTATGTACCCGCATTTCATGAATAACAGGTGCGACATCCCTGATCAGTGATTCAGATGCCTTCAGCCGGCTGAAGGTATCCGCAAGCCTGTTTTTAAGGTCTGAGTCCCTGAAATCAATGTAAAACGGCACACCTGCCCTGATCCTTTCCTGAAGGATGTCATCCAGTCTGTCTAGTTCCAGTACCCTGTTTACCAGGTATGTTTCAATTACCAGATCAGGTCCGGGAATCTTGCCATCATAGATTTCCTCTCTAATGGTTCTTTTCCTGATAAAAAGAGTGAAATGGTCTGAATTATCCTTATCAAGTACAATTGCAGATCCCGGCTGGTTAAACCCGGTCAGATAAAAGAAATTGTCGGCAGACCTGAATTCATGCCTTCCTCCGTCATAGCCATATTCTGATCTCAGGATGACAATGCCCTTATCAATTTTATCCATAAGGTCTTTCCGTCTGTCAGATAATACCTTTTGGAAATCTTCTGTCATTTCAAGGTCCCTGATATCAGGAATGAGAGAGCTGTTCTCGTTGGTATTAACAGCATTTTTGCATCCGGCTGTTATGCTTATAACAAGTATTAATAAAATAATATATTTCATCTGTTTAAATTTTAATTTTCAATGGTCAGATGGAATGCCCATGATATTAAAATTTGATCATATCTTTTGGTGTTTTTACAATCATGGGCATTTCATAGATGACTTCTTTTTGTCAAAGTTACAATACGATTATTTGAAACCAAATTTAATTTTCAAACTATTGACTACCTTTACATCCTTTTGCTTTCAGAACTAATATTAGGGAAACACTGATTGACTGTTTAGTGAAAGATTTTTTTGCATAAATAATTCGATATGAAATACTTTGCATTAATAATACTTGTACTGCTTTTATCGTGTACAAAAAAAGATAAACCTGATTGTTATGTCTGTACAATAACATTTATTATGACCACTGACGTTCCTGTTGATGGCTATCCTGCAGTTACAAGCCAGGATGTTGAATTATGCGATGTTACTCTTGAGCAGGTTATCGCATTCGAGGAGACAAATAAGGGGGCTGAATCAGCTGTTATCGGCGGGGTTACATATTCGAGCAGTTACTCAACGCATTGTGCTGTTAAGTAAAACGAAAATACCTGAGAATGTAAATAACACAATTCAGTTTCCGCCTGACAAATTGATACCATGTGACCTGATTGGACAAATAGTGAAATTCCGTGTAATGGAGAATTCGGAAAAATCCTGTAAGAAAACTACCTAATAAGGATCAATGGGTCCTATAGCTGACAATGAAAAAGAAAATTTTATTGAAGTAATTGATTCGGTAAAAAATAAGAATTGTCCAGGGTATAGTTTTTTTCCGGCAGGATTTAGTATTCAGGTATTTGTAACAGTTATAGACCTGAAGCGAGGTAATAAATAATAGAAAATTGATAAGTGTTCGCCTGCGGCATCCAATTTTATACGGCAAAACGTGGGTTTGCAGGAAAGCAATATTTCATGACACAGCAAGGCCAGGCCCTGACGGGTTACTTTGTAAGCCTTGCTTTAGTCATTCAATAACCCCACCACATTTGCCGAAAATTGTCTACAACTCGCGACGACTCGCGCCAGTTTTTATTAAGGAAATAGACATATGAAATTAAGTAAGTAATTAAAGGGTATTTGATTTATTTATATTGATCTTCAACCTTAATAAAAGTCTTGTTCTTAAAAAATTGACTTGAATTAGAAAATAACTTACATTTGACATAGGGGATTATCTTAAAATTATTAGCCTTCCTGGTTCAAAAATATTCTTAAATATTCGACCCGGTTAAAAATAAGGAGGACAATTTATGGCTGAAAACAAAAATGTCGGTTTATTAAAAACTGTTTTAATTATCTATGCCATAGTTTGTATTGTTTATGGCATTGGCTACCTCTTTGTGCCCGCAACATTGGTGGAAATGGCGGGAGAAACACCTGTATTTAATGGGTGGTTGCGTTGGTCAGGTGGAGTTTTGATTGCCCTGGGTTTTGGCGCTATTCTTGTTTATCTCGATCCAAAAAACCAGGGAATATTTGTTACAACAATATTTACAGGTTGCATGTTGTGTGGTCTAGGATTATTATGGGCACTATTAGAACTTCCAGAAGGTTCAAATACCTGGTTTACTGCTTTACCAATGATTATAGTATTTGTTCTGGCAATACTATTATGGCTTAGCAGAGTAAAAGCAAAAGAAATTTTATATCCCAAAAAAGAATAAAACAATTTCTTTGTTAAGCTCTGGGCTTCATTAATTTTTTAATCTAAATCTGATTATTATAAATAGTCAGGAAAACCGGGTCGATTTTTTTGAAATTTAATCTACGGCGTTAGAATAATAAGAAAGTTATCACTTAACTCATGAATTATAGTATATTTCAGTATATCAATTATATACAATGTATCAAACATCGTAAATAAGGCCATTCTTAGCCAATTTAAGCCACGATCTCCACTTCACTGGTAACTACCTATTACTTTGATGCAAAGTGCTTTAAATCGTTTTAAATCAATCAAATACGTGATATTGTTATTTTTAACATAATTACAATGTATTGTATATCTGTGTGTTACTAATTCAGGCTGTCAGGGAATTTGGGAGCCAGATTACGCAATACTTATTAACTATAGCTTCAGTACAGTATTGGAGCAAGCCGGTAAAATATTATTGAGATATTGGTCCCCAGGTCCCCATATATTGTATAACTTGTATGGGATTTACGATGAGTTGGAAGTCAGGCAAATGCGAAGTATTACTTTTTATCACATGATTGATGGGTATAGCTATTGTGACTGACAAGGCTGTGCTTTATTCGGGTATAAAAGAAAGGAATGTTCAACCCGATATCAAACATAACTTCATCTGACGATGGATGACTATAAAAACTAATTTTTATTCTACTAAAAATAAGTTATGGGGCATTGCACCCGGATTTTACAGACAACCATGGATTAGAATCGCACAATCAATAATATCAATAGAGATGAAAAAATTGATAGGTTTGTTAATATTTACTATGACAATTGTATCATGTCAAACCAAACCCAAAGTTGATATGACTGAATCAAAAGACGCAGTTGCCAAGATCTTAGATGATCATTGGTCTGCATTAAAAGCCAAAGATGCAGATGCTGTTATTGCATTAGTATCAGAAGATTTTCTATCATGCGGAAGTGATCCAAAAGAATTCTGGAATAAAACAGAAATGTACACTACTCTTAAACAGATGCTAGCAAACAGTGATTTTAAATTAGAAATCACAGTCGATAAACGTGAAATTCGAATCTCAAAAGATGGTAATTCAGCAATTGCTTTTGAGCAGATGTTTTTGACACCCTATAGTCAGAAGATGCCAGTACGAACCGTTTATCATCTTGTAAAAGAGAATAATAATTGGCTGATTGATTTTACAAGTACTGGCTTTATTCCCAAAAATGAGGATATAGATAAAATAAATAAAGCACTAGAATAAGATTTGAACTCTTTACAAATTAAAGTCCTCACGAAAATAATAACATAACGCCCATAACACGGTCGGTATAATTCATAAGCTCGTCACGGTTTTTGCTTTTGCTCCTGCACCTAAGACAGATTTGTTATAACTTATACCGCGACCGCACCAGTGCCCGCAATAAACCTTAGTGTACTTTGACTTATTCCTGCTTCCGATCAACCTTGTACCGCGACACTCGTATATGCAACAAAACTTGTACCCGGACAGCAAAAACCACGCCGTACTCTCCTCGCCCCGTGACAACTTTTCGGCTAAAGTACCGGGACCCTGCCCGGATGCTTCGTCGAGTAACTCAACATCCTTTTGTTGCCTGGACGCTATTGGAAAGCCCTCATAACTTTAACTTTTTCACTTTAAAAGACAAAATCTAAAGATTGGCTTATCCCGCACTTGATAAAGAGCATCTGTATA
>DCVC01000219.1 GCA_002328625.1 Bacteroidales bacterium UBA2198 | reverse complement strand
AATTCTGACAAAGCAGTATGATGTCATTATCTTCAAGCACTGTTTCCCAGTCAGCAGAATAGTGACTGACACAACAGCACCTGACATAAACTCAGACGTTAAGAGTATCGAAAACTACAGGCTGCAGTACGATGCCCTGAAAAAGAAAATGCATGAATTTCCGGAGAACAAATTCATAGTCTGGACACCTGCTGCAAACACAAAGATGAAGTCAAAGGAGGATGAGGCATTAAGAACCCGTGAATTTTACAATTGGATGATAAATGAGTGGGATGAGAAGGGAGATAATATATTCATCTGGGATTTTTACAATTATGAAACTGAAGGCGGGTTGTATCTTACGGATGCGAATGCACACAGTCCGGATAATTCACATCCCGGTATTGAGTTTTCTGCCAGGCTCGCACCTCTCTTCGGACAATTCATTGTTGATGTAATTGAATCCAGGATAGACTAACAGCAGGACAAGTATTTGAATCGGGGAGAATGAATTTTAGAGCTATTTTTTACCGCCTTCATATTAAGTTACTGGAAAAATCCAGTAACAAGACCAAAATAAAATACCTCCGCAAACAGGGTATGAAGATCGGTGAGAACTGCCTTATCGGAACGATGAATTTCTCAACTGAACCTTACCTTATTGAAATAGGCGATCATGTTGCAATTGCGGACGATACGGAGATTGTAACACATGACGGCGGTGTGTGGTGTTTCCGTGATGAGATAAAAAATGCCGATCTCTTTGGAAAAGTCAAGATCGGCAATAATGTATTTATAGGGAATAACTGTACTATCCTTCCCAATACAACAATTGGAGATAACTGTATTATTGGATCAGGCAGCGTACTGCGAGGGAAATTCCCGGAAGACTCTGTAATAATGGGAAATCCGGCAAAGGTTGTTACGAGTATTAATGTCCAGAAGTTTCTATACACACAGAATCCCGACCTTCTTCAAACCAAACACATGTCACCTGCAGAGAAGACCAAATTCATCAAAACCCATTTTAGTATTGAAAAGTAGGTTGCAGGTTCAAAGGCCTCCATCCCCTGAAAAAAAACCTCCAAACCTGTCTCACCTTTATAAGGCAAAGTGGTCCCAAATGGTTTTAGTTTTCCAGAGCGCTCCCAAATTTTCCTGCGGATTCAGGATTTAATATTTCATTCAGGTGCATGGAGAATAACCTCGCGCCCCTGAAATTAACATGTGACAGGTCTCCATAGCAGCTGTCAGGCATTTGAAATCCGGATAAATCAAGAAGTGAATCGGTTGACAGGGATTGGCGCACCTCAAGCCATAGTTGCTTAACTCCAGGGCTAACATTTTCATTATAGGATTTGTGTTTGGGTGGATTAATCAGAACGAGATTGACAGAACTCTGGTGACAGAGATCAGAGATCATCTTAAGATATCCAATCTGGTGTACGCTCTGAAGGACTATTTCCTCCTCTCCCGGTACATTACCTGGATCGACATCGAGCTTATCCCTATCAAGCCGTTTATATCCACCGTAATTGGGGATTGAGTTTGTCTGACCGGTTGTACCAAAGCTTTTCAATACTGTTTCGCAGCTTTTAACAATTGACTTTACAACACCTCTGAAATAAGCATCTGGATTGCTCTTGACCAAAAAGCATTTCTCCGGTCTTCCGAGAATATAATTATAGTGCTGTACCTTCTCAACCATGAAGTAATCACTAAAAAGCCAGGTCTCTTCTTTTTCGATTAACAGATCTGCGTAAGAATAGCTTATGAATACGGTTCTGATACTTTCATTATTTTCCAGCAGAGCCTTGATTTTTGCATAAGAGTAAAGATAAGCCTCCCCTGCCTGCGCAATGTTGACAGAGTGACCGATTAGTCTGTCATCAACCGCGCATTCTACGGTTGAATTCCCCGCAAAAACAAAAAAGGTATCCGGTCTTGTCTTCAGAAAATAGTCTTTCCTCTTATTGATCATGTAATCAGATGATAAAATCAATCCTGTAACCATTGACGCAATTATCATGGCAAATAACAAGAGCTTTAACAGAATTATTTTCATGAAGATGTCTTAGAACTGAAAATAGATGAATTCCTGTGCGCCGCCACCAAACAGGAGTATGATGAATACAAGTCCGGCATAAATACTCCAACGTACCCAAACACTATTAAGCTTTTCAAATTGCAGGGCATGATTTTTCCGCCTCTGTCTTAACTCAATGATAAGGAACAGCAGAGCTATTGCAATTTCTGTTACCGGGAGGTCTCCAGGATTACTAAACAGCGAGGGCGAGAACATTCCTTTTATATATTCTAATGAGTCCCGTACCGATTCCGATCTGAAAACTACCCATGTAAGCACAATAAAAAGGAACGTAAATATCCCTTCGGTGAAGGAAAGAAAGATATTGTTGTTGTCAATATTTAGTTTCTTCAGAATAAGCTTCCTCGGTTTTCTCTGGTACTTGTAAAAAATCAACAGCAATCCATGGAGCAGTCCCCAAATCAGAAATGTATAATTGGCACCATGCCAAAGTCCTGTCATGAACCAGGTAGTCAGGCTGGCAATGATATATATGAACAGGTCCGTTTTTATCAGCAGGACCTTTTCCGTCTTTATTTTCCAGGATATTGCAAATGAAACAGGCAGGAACAGGTAATCACGAAACCAGGTTGTAAGTGAAATATGCCACCTCTTCCAGAAGTCCGTTATATCCCTGGCAAAATAGGGATAATTAAAATTTTTCATCAGTCTGAATCCCAGAATACTTGCAGTACCGATTGCAATATGGGAATAACCCGAGAAATCAGCATAGATCTGAATGGTATAAAACAGAGCCCCAACAAATAGTGTGCTTCCGGGATTGCTTGAGAAACTATTAAAAACTTCATTAGCAAAAGGTGCAAGGTTATCAGCCACTGCAATTTTCACAAACAAGCCCCAAAGAATTTGCCTCAATCCGTCAGAAACCTGTTGATAGTCAAATACCCTGGTGGTTCTGATCTGAGGAAGCAGGGTTGATGGTCTCTGTATCGGGCCAGCAAGGATGATCGGGAAAAAACCGAGAGAAAGCAGTACATTAATTAAGTTTCTATCCGCGGAAGTATTGCCTTTAAAAATATCCAATAAATAGCTTATCGACAAGAAGGTATAAAAACTTATCCCCACAGGAAGTATTACATTTATTGTTGTGCCCCTGATCTGATATCCCAATAGTGAGAGGAAATCAACAAAACCTTCGATGAAAAAGTTATAATATTTAAATACTCCGAGAACCCAAAAATTAATTGCTAATCCGGTGATTAAAAATACTTTTCTTTGCCATTCCGTTCTTCCTCCATCTATTTTAATCCCAATTAAATAGTTGAAGAGAGAGATGAAAATGAGCAAAAGGAGAAATCTCCAATCCCACCAGCCATAAAAGACATAACTGGCAACAAGAAGTAAAGGATTCTGAATCCGCCATGAAGATCTGGCAAGCCAATAGACAGTAAAAACTATCAGCAAAAAAAACGCAAATTCAACAGAATTGAACAGCACGTTCGCGAATGATTAAGGCAAGGTCTGTTGTAGAGTAAGTTGTTACATGTAGAACATAATTCTACCAAATCCTCATATATTCTGAGGTTTATAGTATTCTTTGTACCAATCGACAAAATACCTCAATCCGGTTTGAAGCGAGGTAACAGGTTTAAATCCCACAAGATCAGTAAGACTCTCAATTTCTGCATGAGTAGAGAATACGTCACCGGCCTGCATGGGCTTAAAGACCTTAATGGCCTCTATTCCTATTATGTCCTCAAGGGTAGCAATAAATTCCATCAGCCTGACCGGATGGTTGTTACCGATATTAAAAAGACAGAATGGTGCAGATGAAATAGATGGGTCAGGATCCGTTGGATCGAATAACGGGTTTCCCTGTGGAATCATATCCAAAAGAGCAACAATCCCGTTTACGATATCGTCAATATATGTAAAATCACGCCTCAGATCTCCGTTATTGAATATCTCAATCGGTTCTCTGTCAAATATTTTCTTTGTAAAACTGAAATATGCCATGTCAGGTCTCCCCCATGGCCCGTAAACCGTGAAGAACCTCAGGCCTGTCACAGGAATATTGAAAAGATGTGCATAGGCGTGTGCGATCGCTTCATTGGCCTTTTTGGTTGCAGCATAGAGGCTTACAGGATGATCAGTATTCTGGCTTGTAGAAAAAGGCACCTTACTGTTCAACCCATATACAGAACTCGATGATGCAAATATCAGATGTTGTGGAGGGTACTTGCGGCAGGCCTCAAGAACATTAACGAAGCCAATAAGATTGCTGTCAACATATGCCTGCGGATTATCTAAGGAATAGCGAACTCCTGCCTGGGCTGCAAGGTGTATAATATAGTCGAACTGTTCATTCGCGCACAATTCAAGTATTGTGCCTTTGTCGACCAGGTCATACCTGTGAAAAGAAAAAAGATCCTGGTCACTATCTGCCGCTGTCTTCGCTTTTTGCCTTAAATTATTAATGCGTGCTTCCTTAAGAAAAACATCATAATAATTATTCACCGAATCAAGCCCTGAAACTTTGTATCCTAAAGAAATCAATCTTGCTGATAAATGAAAACCGATGAATCCGGCAGATCCGGTGACAAGAATTTTCTTCATATTTTAAATTATACTCATGACTCCATCAGAAATCCTGATCCAATTCAAGCTTTTTACCTCTGGGGATGTTAATAGTGAGCGGCATTACAAATACTTAATCTCATCCAGAACCTTTCTGAATATTGGATTGGTTCGATATCCTCCCTCAGAAAGATCATTACCTTTCATACCATAATCTGAATTCCCTTCGATCAGGACTGGACCAGATTCTCCTATAGCCACATCCCAACCAACTATGCGTAATCCTGGTATCAGACTTGCAGCCTCAAGTACCAACGCTTTAGCATTGTCAAAACAGGGAATTACGAAATTTTCAAAAGTTGTCTCAGTTATTGGATGAGATTTCAGTACTTTCACCCCATAATAACTGAGAGTCGAATACCCCTCTTTCTTAAGTCTTCCGGTCCTTAGATCAATGCCCACCTGACAACCTCCTGATGAGATATTATCAACATGATTCTTATTTATACTCATTCTGATGTAACCTGAAATTATGTGAACCTTACCCTCCTTATCGATGAAAGTGTCAAACCTGATTGTGTTTAAGCAGAAGGGGTTAAGAAAGTTTAAGGCAGCGTGTTGGATTACGGTTTCCTGAAAAAGAAATCCTGATTTCGTGACTTCTGAATACAACTCAGCCAATAATGGGCTATAATTTGCGACTTGAGACCGATATATTTTAAATACTTTATCACCGCCATAACTCCAATAGATCTTTTTTACTATGATGGAATCACGGGTTGGTACGATCTCAAATAATTCATTTATTAAGATAGCAAAGTCCTCATAATTTGAAATGTACGTACGTTTCCCTTCAGATATGAACGTCGCTTTATGATTATGCATTAAGACTTTAGGCAACGGAATATTAAACTGACCATAATAGAGATGAAAGAACAGCTTATTCTCCAACACCTCTCTCCATTCCTTATCGTTGAGAAGTGGCTTAATACCATGATACAAAAAGTCATCCGGGAAGTAATCCTTTATATTTGATTTGCCCTTCTTAAACAAATATCTGGAAAAGTAGTGGCGAGGGAATTTGCGATAATAAATAGTGAGGGAGAAAATATCTTTAATAAAAATCAAGACCGACTTTCTATCCGGATCCTTAAGTATTTCCAGTAAAAGTTTAATCTTCGGCACTTTATCTACCTGAGCCATATCATTTATCAGGGGTTGATTAGACTTTATAATGAATATAATCTTTGGTTGGGTTCTCCTTTGCTATAATCTTGCCCGGACTGCCAATTACAATTGAATGATCTGGAACATCAAAATTAACAAATGTGTTTGGAGCAATTAAGACATCATTTCCAATAACAATCTTTCCCACAATAATAGACCCCGGTCCAATCCAGACATCATCCCCTAATGTTGGTCTGCCTTTCCTCTCGCCGGCTATACCACGACCGATAGTGACGGAATGACTGACATTGCAGTTTTTGCCCATCGTTATTGGCCCTATTATTACCGAACTGCAATGACTAGTCAGATAAAACCCGTCTTCAATCTTTGCATCAGGATTTATCTCGAAGCCATATTTATAACGATATCTTCTAAGAAGTACCTTATAAAAACACGATGCAATGAATTTCTGCCGACTCTGTGATACCTTTCTGAGAAGATATGTATATCTGAAGCCAGGATATGACAGCCCCTTCAGAAGACCTAAGGTTCCTTTCAGTCCGCGATGACGATACAGGTCAGAGGCTATAACAGAGTTCATGTTTCACAAAATAATTACCTGAGATTTGTAACCCTCCTGCTTCATTTTTGAAACCAGTTCAGGTTTTGATGGTACCTGCCTTCTCATCCGTGTCTATCAGTTCAATGCTGAGCCCGTACCTGGCGAGCAGAAAAGCAATATCATGATTGTTGAAGGCCTCACCCGGCTGTGGAGGAACAAGCATGAGAAGCCCTTTCTCCTTCAGCTCACTCAACTGCTTTCCCATGTCTTCAACCCTGAAACATAGGTGATGAAATCCTCCTCCCCTGTTTACAAAATTGATCAGCGACTGGTTGTCCTCCTCCGGTTCAATAAGTTTCACAAGAACACTATCCTCCTTGCAGAGAAATACGACCTTCACCTTCTGAAGGGAATTCTGAACCACCTCTGTCATCTGCCTGTAGCCAAAGACATTTTCCCAGTAAGCGATTCCCTCACCAAGGCTCTTTACAGCAAAACAGATGTGGTCAATCTTCATAGATACTGCTCGATTAGTTCCTTTGTCTCCTTAATATGCGCTTTTGACGAGGCTCCGAAGAGTACCGACTCTATCCGAGGAAAATTTCCAAGATACTCAATAGCCTCCTTTGGCCTGAGGGCACCCGCAGCAAGCACCTGCATCGCAATGGGCCTGAATTCCTTCTCCCTCAGATACTTTTCATAGACCTCCTTTCCTCCGGACATCCTGAAGCCTATCTTGTTGATCGACGAGCAAATGATCGGATTAACAATACCAACAGAGTTCAGAGCATCAAGAAGGGTCGGCATGTTCATCGTGATATATCCCGGTTCTGCATCGTATTTTTTTCTGATATACATATCATATGCAGCAAATACATCATATGCCTGCAGGCCAAGTATCATATCCACAATGACATTCTGAAGAAAAATCACAGGGGTTTTAATACCCTTGAACATCTTCATTTCTGCATCAATGAAGATCTCCATTAACTTGAGAAAATCCTTGCTGAGATATGCCATGCCTCCTTTGGCAAAGGTGCTGAAGATATTGCCCGGAACATATTGCTTAATTGTCCCAACTATCCCAAGTTCTGTTACAGCATTCGCATACTTATGAGCATATGGCATAGCGGGATAAATATTAAAATCCCTGTATTTATC
>DCVC01000142.1:1646-14127 GCA_002328625.1 Bacteroidales bacterium UBA2198 | reverse complement strand
AATTTTTCTTTTATTGTAAACAGTGAATCGGGCAAACAGGTTGATTTCCGGAAATACACCATACCGGTCATCCATTTCTTATCTTCAATCGGGGTAAATGCAATATTTGAAGGCAAAAACGACCTTAAAGTTGACGGATCAAAGATCTCCGGGAACGCAGAACATGTTTACCATAACAGGGTACTACACCATGGCACCCTGCTCTTTGATACTGACCTGGATTCACTGACAGGCTCCATCAGAAAAGACACATCACGCTATAGTTCGCATGCTGTTGTCTCAAACTCTTCCACGGTGGTTAACATTAAAACAAAACTGGGAAAGATCAGCAATATCAATGAATTCAGATCAGCGATGACAAACTGGTTCTTAAAGAATCTGAAAGATGCTGAACCTTATGAGCTTACAAGGGAAGAAACAATTAATATCGGAGCGCTGGCAGAATCAAAGTATAGGACATGGGAATGGAATTATGCTTACGGACCTGAATATCAATTCTCAAATTCATTTAAAATTAATGGATTACCTCACACATGCAGGCTGATGGTAAAAGACGGGATAATCCGCGAATCAAACATCGAAGGCTCTTCTGTGATTGAGGTGGCCGGCAGGAAATTATCAGGCTGCAGGCATATGGTTTCTGATATGTCGGTACTATTGCGTAAAGAAAATTCTTCAATAACTGAAAATGATATATTTAACTTTTTTTAATGTCAGATATTAACCATTATGTTTATCATATTAGCCTCTGTATGAATCTGTGAATCCTCTGTTCACCTCTGTGTTAGTTCTTTTTTTATTACACAGAGAACCACAGAGAAGCCACAGAGTATCTCAGAGAATATAATGAGTGAGTAAAGCATGAATGTTTTTAAATCAATAATAGTATGGCTTCTGGGAATATCATATATGGTTATTTTATTCCCGCTGACTTTAATAATATGGCTGTTTGTTCTTCCATTCGACAGAGAAAGGAGAATAATGCACCGGATGCTTGTTTATCAGGGCTTGATCCTTTCCCGGGCGATACCGGTATGGAAGATAAAAATTGAAGGAAGGGACAATGCCCTGAAAGGGACAACCTATATAATGATTTCGAACCACCAGTCGATTCTGGATATCCTCCTGCTAAACTGCCTTAGATACCGGTTCAAATGGATCTCTAAAATTGAGAATAATAAAGTTCCGGTTTTGGGGTGGTATCTTTGCATGGCTGGCTATATTACTGTTGACAGAGGAAACAAGGAGTCAAAGGAAGAGATGCTTGAGAAATCATACGAGGTACTTAATAAAGGCAGTTCGATAATGATATTCCCGGAAGGAACAAGATCGCCAGACAGGCAGATAGGGTTTTTTAAGCGGGGAGCTTTTCAGCTTGCACTCAGAGCAAACACCCCGATCCTTCCCATAATAATTGAAGGAACCGGTGACATCCTGCCAAAACATGGTTTAATTTTCAACTCAGGTCAAAAAATAAGGATCAGGGTTCTTAAACCTGTGCTTCCTGATTTTTTTGGAACGGACAATCCGGATGATCTGGCACAAAATTTCCATGCTTTAATGACACGGGCACTAAAGGAAATAAGGGATGGCCATGACACATGATGCATCATACAGAAGGATACTCCACAAAATGGGTTATTATAATTACCAGCAGGGTTTGATATACAAACACATTGACCAGGAAGGGGGCTGGAACAGCCATTTACGGAAGTGCAGGAATTTTATAATCAAATCGCTCGATTTTTACAAGCCTTCGAAAATTACTGTCCTTGGCAGCGGCTGGCTTCTTGATCTCCCGCTGATGGAAATGGTTGAAAAGACAGATAGTATTGACCTGATAGATATTGTGCATCCACCAGAAGTTATAAGCCAGATCTCCGGCCTGAAAAATGTGTATTTAAAGGAAGAAGATATTACCGGAGGATTGATTACTGAGATATGGAACCTGGCCGGCCGCAGGTACTTCTTTAATAAACTTAAATCCCTTGAAAACATTCATATACCTGAATATAAGCCACAATCTGATCCCGGGCTGGTTATTTCACTTAATATCCTGACACAGCTTGAATCACTGCCTGTTGAATTACTCAGGAAAAAATCGAAGGCAGGTGATGAAAGCTTTATAGTTTTAAGGAAGCAGATCCAGGAAAAGCATATTGACTTTTTGAAAAAGTATGATTCTGTGCTTATCACTGATATATCTGAGGTAATAACGGACACTGCAGGAAAGACAACTGAAGAACTCTCTGTGTTTGGGGCTTTGCCTGAAGCCATAATCAGGGAAGAGTGGTCATGGTATTTTGAACCGGTACGGTCGGATTATTACAGGAAAAAGTCGGTCTTTAAGGTTGCAGGCCTCTTCATTCAGGCACCATTTATTAACATTTTTCCCTGATTTCCAGGACTCAATTGATCAGTAAAATATTTTGACTCTTAATTTATTGTCACTTTCCACGGGTGAAAAATCAGGCGGATTGTTGAAAAATAGGCCGGACAGGGCTGAAGTAAATAACTATATTTGCGCAAAAATTCTGCAAAATGGCAGTTGTCGGATATTCTGAAGAACACATTAAGACCCTTGAGTGGCGTGAGCATATAAGGCTAAGACCTGGTATGTACATAGGAAAACTGGGTGACGGATCATCACAGGATGATGGTATTTATGTTCTGCTCAAAGAGGTGATGGATAATGCCGTTGACGAATACATGATGGGTTTCGGGAAGAAGATAGATGTCTCTATCATCGGCAAAGAGGTAAGAGTTCGTGACTATGGTCGTGGTATCCCGCTGGGAAAAGTGACAGAAGCCGTATCAAGAATGAACACGGGAGCAAAATATGACTCAAAGGCTTTCAAGAAATCAGTGGGGCTTAACGGCGTCGGGGTTAAAGCTGTAAATGCTCTTTCCAGCAGATTCATTATCAGATCATTTCGTGATGGACAACTTAAGATAAGTGAATTTGAGCATGGAGTTACAGTAAAAGACTATCCAGTAAAGTCAACCGGTGAAGAAAATGGTGTCGAGGTGATATTCCAGCCCGATGAAGCTATGTTCGGCAACTATTTCTATATATCGGAATACGTAGATTCTTTGCTGAGAAATTATGTATATCTGAACTCCGGTCTGGTAATTAATTTCAATGGGACAAGATTTTTCTCAAGGAACGGGCTTGTCGATCTGCTGAACGAAAACATGAGCAAGGAGGGTCTTTACCCGATTGTTCAACTGAAAGGGGAGGATATTGAGGTAGCTTTTACCCATGGACTCCAGTACGGGGAAGATTATTACAGTTTTGTCAACGGACAGAATACAACGCAGGGGGGAACACACCTGCATGCTTTCAAAGAGGCACTGATAAAGACCATACGAGATTTCTACAAAAAAGATTATGATCCCTCGGATATAAGGTCCTCAATTATTGCAGCAATAAGCATAAAGGTCGAAGAACCGATATTTGAATCACAGACAAAAACTAAAATGGGATCGAAAGACATGAGCCCCGGGGGACTTTCGGTCAGGAATTTTATAAGTGAATTCATTAAAAAACAGCTTGATGATTATCTGCATAAGAATTATGAGACTGCAAGAATATTACTGAAAAAAATTCAGGATTCGGAGAAGGAAAGAAAAGCCATATCCTCAATCCAGAAGCTTGCGAGAGAAAGGGCAAAAAAGGTTAACCTGCATAATAAGAAATTACGTGACTGCAGGATTCATTATAACACAAATGATTCAAATAAGCTCGATTCAACTATATTCATAACAGAGGGTGATTCAGCAAGCGGGTCAATCACAAAATCAAGGAACGTTGAGACACAGGCAGTCTTCAGCCTCAGGGGAAAACCTCTTAATTCCTTCGGACTCACAAAGAAAATCGTTTATGAGAATGAGGAATTCAATCTTCTTCAGGCTGCCCTAAATATTGAAGACGGAATAGAAAACCTGAGATACAATAATGTTGTGATTGCAACTGATGCCGATGTTGACGGAATGCACATCAGGTTGCTTCTTCTTACATTTTTTCTCCAGTTTTTTCCGGACCTGGTAAGAAAAGGACATGTTTATATTCTTCAGACTCCTTTATTCAGAGTCAGGAACAAGAAGGAAACAAAATATTGCTATACCCCCGAGGAAAAAGCAAAAGCTGTAACGGCTCTCGGGCCAAATCCTGAGATCACCAGGTTTAAAGGCCTGGGAGAAATTTCCCCCGATGAATTCAGACATTTCATTGGAAAAGATATGCGCCTTGAACCGGTAAGGATGAAAAGGAACGACGCAGTAAACGGATACCTTGAGTTCTATATGGGAAAGAATACTCCTGACAGGCAGGATTTTATTATTGAGAATCTCAGGATTGAAGAAGATCTGGTTGAGGAGAAAAAGTAAGAAAGAAAAAAGATTGCCCTGGAAGGCGAGTTAATATATGGAAGAACAGGAACTTGAGATTGACAGACCTTCGGGTGGTGATGAACTGCAAGAGGAACCGGCAGCGCTTCATTCAGTAACAGGTGTGTCCGGAATGTACCAGGACTGGTTCCTGGATTATGCATCGTATGTCATCCTTGAGAGGGCTGTACCTCACCTGAACGATGGACTGAAGCCGGTTCAGCGGCGCATCCTCCATTCAATGAAGAGGATGGATGATGGCAGGTATAACAAGGTGGCTAATATAATTGGTCATACCATGCAGTTCCATCCTCATGGTGACGCTTCAATAGGAGATGCCCTGGTGCAGTTAGGTCAGAAAGACCTTCTTATCGATACCCAGGGTAACTGGGGAAACATATTAACAGGCGACGGAGCTGCCGCTCCGAGATATATTGAAGCACGGCTCTCGAAATTTGCCCTCGATGTGATCTTTAATCCCAAAACAACCGAATGGAAACTCTCTTATGACGGACGGAATAAAGAACCTGTTACTCTTCCTGTGAAATTCCCCCTTCTGCTTGCTATGGGTGTAGAAGGCATCGCTGTCGGACTTGCTTCAAAAATACTTCCTCATAATTTTAATGAGATCATCGACGCATCGATAAATTACCTGCAGAGAAAAGATTTTATCCTTTATCCCGATTTTCCTACCGGGGGACTTATAGATGTTTCAAGGTATAATGACGGACAAAGAGGAGGAGTGGTAAAAGTAAGGGCCAGGATTGAAAAGGTTGATAAGAAAACGCTTCTTATTACTGAGATACCATTCGGAAAAACAACAACAACCCTTATTGAGTCAATTATTAAGACCAATGAAAAGGGAAAAATCAAAATAAGAAAAATTGACGATAACACTTCAGCCAGTGTCGAAATAGTGATCCATCTTATGCCCGGTGTTTCACCCGATAAAACCATCGATGCTCTTTATGCCCTCACAGATTGTGAATATTCAATATCTCCCAACACATGTGTCATAACAGGCAATAAACCTTCATTTATGGGAGTAAGCAATATGTTGCGGCATTCGGTTGATAATACAGTCTGTCTGCTTAAAAGAGAGCTTGAAATCAGGAGAAGCGAACTGCAGGAAGAATGGCATATGTCATCGCTGGAAAAAATATTCATCGAGGAACGGATTTACCGCGATATTGAAGAATGTGAAACATGGGAGGCTGTCTTAAAAGCCATTGAGGACGGACTTATGCCTTTCAGAAAAAGACTCCTGAGAGATGTGACAAGGGAAGACATAGTGCAGCTGACGGAAATACGCATTAAAAGGATATCAAAATATGATTCCGGAAAAGCTGATGAACATATTAAAAGTATAGAGGTTGAACTTGAAGAAGTAAAAAATCATCTTAACAACATAATCCCATTCACAATAAATTATTTCAAGCAGATCAGAAAAAAGCATGGAAAAGGAAAGGAGAGAAAGACTGAAATAAGAAGCTTTGATACAATTCTGGCGACGAAGGTGGTGGCGAGCAATGCAAAACTTTATATCAATTACAAGGAGGGATTTATCGGAACAGGCCTTAAGAAAGATGATTTTATATGTGACTGCTCCGATATTGATGATATAATTGTTATCAGGAAAGATGGGGGTTATCTGATCACAAAAGTTGCGGAAAAAGTTTTTGTCGGGAATGACATTCTATATGCCCAGGTGTTCCTTAAAAATGATGAGAGGACGATTTATAACATTGTTTATCAGGACGGTAAAGATGGTCCGCTTCTGGCAAAGCGATGCGCAATAACAGGCCTTACACGTGATAAAGAGTACAACCTTACCAGGGGAACTCCGGGCTCAAAGATAATATACCTGAGCGCTAATCCGAATGGAGAGGCTGAGGTAATAAAAGTCCATCACAAACCAAAAGCCAGATTGAAAAAACTTGTTTTTGAGTTTGATTTCGGCACCCTGAATATTAAGGGCAAATCGTCAATGGGGAACATCCTTACAAAAAATGCAGTTCACCGGATAAGTCTCAAGGAAAAGGGATTATCAACACTGGGAGGTAGAAAGATCTGGTTCGATGATGCCGTATTCCGTCTTAACGTTGATGGCAGGGGAGTCTTCCTGGGAGAATTCAGCGCTGACGATAAGATCCTTGTAATAACTAAAAACGGATTCTTCAGAATAACAGGTTATGATCTGTCAAATCATTTTGAAGATAACATTTTGATTATTGAGAAATTCCGCCCGGGAACTGTTTATTCCGCTGTTTATTGGGATGCAGAACAGAAATTTTATTACGTTAAGCGATTCACAATAGAAGAGTCGGAAAGACCACAGTGTTTCATCAATGAACATCCCGAATCAAAGCTTGTGAGCATAACAGAGGTAGAGTATCCTCGTTTCGAAATACATTTTGGAGGCAAGCATAAGAACCGCGGTAATGAAATTATAGTGGTGGCAGAATTCATAGGAGTAAAGAGTTATAAAGCAAAGGGGAAGAGACTTACCAGTTTTGTGGTTGACAACATCCAGGAAATTGAACCGGTAGTGAAAAAAGAAACTCTGATCCAAAGGGAAGCGGAAGAGGATATTGAAGAAACTAAACATCCTGGTAATCATTCAGATCCTGCTCAGATGAAACTGGAATTGTAATGCCTGAAGTCCGCAAGATTTATATTATCGGTTTTATGGGAAGCGGGAAATCAACCGCGGGGAGAAGACTGGCTTCAGGTCTTGGATGGTCATTCATCGACCTGGATAAACGAATTGAAGAATATACCGCGCTCAGAATACCTGAAATATTTTCCCGCCACGGTGAAGAATATTTCCGCAAAGTTGAATCAGAAGTGCTCAGGAATCTTCATTGCGAAGAAAATACAATAATATCAACAGGAGGAGGCACTCCCTGTTATGAAGATAACATGAAGTACATGCTGGATACAGGATTGACAATCTATCTGAAAATGACGCCCGCTCAGCTGAAAAGAAGGCTAGCAGGCTCATCAACCGAAAGGCCATTGATAAAAGACATAAGCAGAGACAAATTACAGGAATTCATTGAAATAAAGTTGTCGGAGCGAGAAAAATGGTATGACCGTGCCGGGCTGATAGTTGATGCTTTATACACTGATTCTGCACTTTTACTTATGTTGGTTAAGAAATCAATATTGTACTGATTATTGATATTTATTTCTTAAATTAGAATGTTTATTTACTAGTGCCAGGTTTATGAAAAACAGGCTGATTACACCCCCTGAGGAAAAATCAAATGCGTTAAATAAATCATTCGATTTAAGCTGTCTGAAAGGAAAATATTCAGCTAAGAGGTTGTTCAGATCATACTATTATGATCTGATTACCGGGAAATTGTCAGTTCTGGATAACGTTACCAATAAATGGCTGACGGAACAGATAATAGAATATTCATTAAATAACTCTGACATTAACCTCATCCCTGCTCTGAAAAAAATAGCAGGTGACGCAAGGTATGATGAAAGTACTCATCAACGGGCATCAGAGGTGATGGAAATAATCGAGGAGTTCGGGCTGACCGGTACAATTCACAAAAGGCAATCAGATAATGAAGCTGAAAGGGAGAGAGTTATTAAAATCAGAAGGATATTTTCAGACGAGCGATATCCTCAAACTGCGGAAGTTTTGAGACTTCTGAGAGACAAATCCCCTGAGATAAAGAGGCTGGGACTTTATATAATATGTAAATTCAGGATGAAGGACCTGTTGCTTGAAGTTTGCGAATGCCTGAACATTCCTGGAATTAAGGAGGATGCATTTTCAGTTCTTCTGTCATTTGGCAGCGAAGCCGGAAATGAACTGAGACGATTCTATCTTGCTTCATCCGGTAATCCGGGGACCAGCAGAACAATTATCAGACTCTTAGGCAAGGTATGTGACGGGGAAAACACATCATTTCTTTTCTCCAGAATCTGGTCAAATTCACGGCAAATAAAAGAGAATGCGTTGAGATGCCTTGTTGATTGCGGCTTCAAAGCACCTGAAAATGAGAAAGATCGTCTGCAAAAACTTATCTATGATATATTTGGCCTTCTTGCCTGGATCATATCTGCAAAAGTGTGTCTTGATAAGAATATCGATAATCTTCTGTTCAGGGAAATGGATAAGGAATATAACCGCTGGAAAACATTTCTCTATTACCTTATCAATATGATACCCCATTCTGAATCATCTTCCGGCAAGGAAAAAGAAGACAAAGTAAAATCAGATTATGACAGTCTCGTAATCAGGAAGATGATTGAGATAGTGTTCCATGATTCCAGGAAACCTAAATATGAAGTGCTGGATGATATCGGATCAGATAAAAGGGTCCTGAAAAAACTGAACAGATTCTTTCCTGTTGAAATACCAAAATATAAGGAACTTCTGGAGGACCTGATTAACCGTGATTATAACATAATTAATATCTGGGTAAAAGTATGCACTCTCAGAAACCTTGCAGAAATAGACGATGAAAATATTGCTGAATCGGTTGTAGCATTGCTTTTCAGCCCTGAAGAGATACTGCAGGAGGAAGCTGCCCGCCTGATCGCACGCTCAGGCATGGAATTATACAAGACCGCATCTGAACGAATACCGGAAATTACCAGGAATAAACTTAACAGAATAGTCTCAGCCGAAACAAATGAAAAAGAACTATTATTCCAAAAGGTCAGATTCCTTAAATCGTGTTTTTCTGAAACACCGGAAGAAGATCTGATTTTTCTTGGAAGCAGATTGTTATACTTTGCTGATTTAAGAAATGGAACCCCTGCAGTGGAAGGGGGCAATATTCTGTGGCTTATGTCTGAAGAAAATCCGATCCCGATGGTTTATGTAAACCATCCAGGAATAGAAAGGATTATTAAGGGTTTGAATCGGAAAAGCCATAATACATTCGGGTATGCCTTGCCTTTTAGCGCAATAGAGGAGTATCATTTTGAGTACCCTGAAAAATCATTCGAAATATTTAAATATATTGATATTAATGAAGAATAATCCGTGAATATTTATGACTTCATTACAAAAACCCATCGAAAAAGCCAATCCGTTTCCAGGACTACGGCCTTTCATTTCCGATGAAAGTGACCTGTTTTTCGGACGGGAGAAAGAAAGCGAAGATATCCTTGAGAAACTGGTTAAGAACAGATTTGTGGCAGTTATAGGAGCTTCAGGAAGTGGTAAATCATCGCTGGTTCTTTGCGGACTGCTTCCAAAGGTTCAAAAACTTGCAACCGAAAGTGCATCGGTATGGAAAATTATTTCCATGAGACCCGGGAATGATCCGCTCCAAAGGCTGGCTGATCAGTTGGTTGAAAAAGTTCTTCTCTCCGGACAAAAAAAAGCTGAAGAAAACAGAGTACTCTCTATTCTGAAGAATAATCCTGACGGAATATCAGAAGTTCTGAACTCTTTTTCCATTAATCAAAATGAAAAGCTGTTGATATTTATCGATCAGTTTGAAGAGCTTTTCAGTAATTATCCCGATGATTCTGAGAAAGACAACCTGCAAAACACAGCCGGGTTTATTAATCTTATTGTCAGAACTTTAGTCCAAAACAGCAGAGATGTTTTATTTGTTGTAGCGATGCGTTCTGACCTCATTGCAGAATGTGCTCAATATAAAGGTTTTACAAGGCTTATTAATGACAGTAACTTCCTGGTTCCGCGGATGAGCATAGAAAATTACAGAGAAGTAATTGAGGGTCCTGTAAAGTATGCCGGAGCAAATATTGATCCTGATCTTGTAAATACTATTCTGGAAGATTTAAATTATCAGGCTGATCAACTTCCCATACTTCAACACTCTCTGATGAGGATGTGGAATTGCTGGAGGGAACTTGATGAACCAGCCAGACCCCTTAATCATACTGATTATGATTCGATTGGCACTTTGCGAAATGCCATGTCGCTGCATGGTAATGAAGTATATGAGGAGCTTAACCCGGAGGGAAAAGAGATTTGCGAGAAGCTTTTTAAAATGATCACTGGTAAAAGCTTTGATAACAGAGGAGTTCGTCGTCCGGCAACTATTATGACAATCAGGTCGGCAATTCATTGTACAAAGGAACAATTGACCGAAATTATAGATAAATTCAGGGATCCTTCCGTTTCATTTATTACACCCCGTCATAATATTCAACTAAATGATGACTCAGTAATAGATCTGTCTCATGAAAGCCTTATTCATTTATGGGATCGCCTGAAAGGGTGGGTTGATGAAGAAGCAGCAGCAGTTCAGATGTATCTTCACCTTTCAGAAGCATCTGCAATGTACCAGCAGGGCAAAGCAGGTTTATTAAAGCAGCCTGATCTGCAGATGGCAATCAACTGGAGAGATAAACAAAAACCGGCATTATCATGGGCACAGAGATATAATCCGGCCTTTGAAAGGGCAATGGTGTACCTGCGGACCAGTGAAAAAGAGTTTCTGGAGGCAGAGGAAAGAAAGACAAAATTACATAAATCAAAATTAAGGCGGTCAAAGATACTGACTTCAATTCTTGGAGGAGTTGCCTTACTGACAGCCTTGTTTATGATATTTGCCTTGGCAGGTAAAATATCTTCTGACAGCCGGAGAAAAGAGGCAGAACGACAGAAAGCAGAGGCCTCAGCTCAAAAAGTTATAGCCGAGGAATATGCAACCCTTGCTTTAAAAAGATCTATAGAAGCTGATTCGATAGTGGATGCGGTTACTGCCAGGGAATCAGAGACCCGGCACAGGTTGGAAGATATTGAAAATCAAAGATATATTGCAGAGAGAGAGGCAGCTGAGGCGAGAGAGTTACGCATCCTGGCAATGAAGCAGTTCGACTCTGTCTTGCAGACCAGGTTAGGTTCTGATATGGATCTGAAAGTTGCCATTGACCAGAAGAACGAAACTCACCGCCAGAGGATGATTTATGTTGCCAAATCAATGTCTCTTAGATCATTGCAAATGCAGAAACAAAAGGATCTTCAAACTCTCCTTTCCTATCAGGCTTATCTCTTTAACCAGAAAAACAGGGGAATGGCAAATGATCCGGATATTTATCACGGGCTTTATAATGTGGCAAAGCTGTATGGTAATGTCAATTACAAGAACTTTAAAGGACATAGTGGTGAAATAAAGAAAATCGCATTTGTCCCTGGTAAAAGGGAATTCTTCACGTCGGGATCTGACGGTAAAGTGCTGAAATGGAATCTTGACAACAGAGATCAGGGTTTGCAGGTTGTTTACTCAGGGTCGGAGATTATTGACGTTATGGCTGTTAGTCCCGACGCCAGCTGGCTGGCTTTAGGGGGTCAGACTGCCGCGATAAGAATGGTGCCTGTAAAAGGAAGCAATATGGGATTTGATCTTAAGGGACATTCCGGCAGCATAAAATCTCTTATCTTTTCGTATGACGGCAATTTTCTTTATTCTGCAGCTCTTGACGGAAAGGTTCTGAAATGGGACCTTTCGGCAAGAACCTCAAAAGATATCTCAACAGATATGGCTGGAATTACTTCAATAGATATTTCATCCAGCAATAAATATCTTGCAGGTGTCAGCAATGATGGCAGGGCAATGGTATGGAATCCGGAACAAACTTCCGACAGGTTCAGGATAGAATCGGCCGGAAGGATAATAAAGACATTAAAGTTTAAACCGGATGCAGACCTGCTGGCCGTGGGATACAATGATGGAAATGTTGAATTCTGGGATATTAGTGCCAGGAAGAGGATATCAGAGATCAAAGCCCACACCGCTGATGTAAACAATATACGTTTCAATACCAGGCTTCTTCAGATGGCCACTTCAGGCAATGATGGATCACTTAAATTGTGGGACACGCAGGATATGACAAACCTGCCCATCAGCTTTAATGATAACCAGGGCCTGGTAATAACCATGGAATTCAGTCCCGACGGGCAGATGATTATTTCGGGGACCAGTGAAGGACCTGATAATCTTATAGGACGCCCGACCTATGCTGACCTTCTCGCCGTTGATGTTTGCAGCTCTGTTACAAGGAATTTCACTAATGAGGAGTGGCAGGCATATGTAGGCAAAGATATCGGGTACGAAAAGACCTGTGCCGATCTGGAACGTATAAT
>DCVC01000142.1:0-1607 GCA_002328625.1 Bacteroidales bacterium UBA2198 | reverse complement strand
CATATATAGTTAGAATCTTATAATATGAATTCCAAAAAAACACTTCTGATGATCCTCGACGGTTGGGGTATAGGCGATGGTTCTGTTGCTGATGTCATTAGCAGGGTGCCAACCCCCAATATGACTTATTATACAAACAGATATCCCCATTCACGGCTTCATGCATCAGGCGAAGACGTCGGCCTGCCCGACGGACAAATGGGCAATTCTGAGGTCGGCCACCTTAATATCGGAGCCGGAAGGATAATTTACCAGGATCTTGTCAAAATAAATAAGGAATGCAAAACAGGTGAAATCAGGAATAATAAAATCCTGACGGAAGCGTTCTCTTATGCCCGTGACAAAAATAAACAGGTTCATTTTTTCGGATTGATTTCTGACGGGGGTGTTCACTCGCTCGACAAACACCTTTACTATTTATGTGATATGACTATGGATTATGGTCTTAACCACGTTTATATACATGGTTTTGGCGATGGCCGTGATACAGATCCGCGCAGCGGCAAAGGTTACATGCGGAACCTGGTTGATCACCTTAAAAAATCAAACGGAAAAGTTGCCTCATTTGTAGGCAGGTACTATGCAATGGACAGAGATAAGCGATGGGAACGGATAAAAGAAGCATACGATCTGATAGTTAATGGTATAGGGGAGCCAACCGTCGATGTGGAGGAAGCTATGCAGAGATCGTACGACAACGATATAACAGATGAGTTCATGAAACCCATTGTGGTTGTTGATAATAATGGAAATCCAATTGGTAAGGTAAAAGAGGGCGATGTAATTATATTTTTTAACTTCAGGAACGACAGGGCAAAAGAGATCACCATTGCTCTTACTCAGAAAGACATGCTCGAATATGGTATGAAAACAATACCCCTCTATTATTGCACAATGACACCTTATGATGCAATGTTTAAGGGATTGCATGTCATTTATCCGAAAGAAAATGCTGACAACACCATAGGTGAAGTTATGGCAAAGGCCGGGAAGACTCAGCTAAGAATAGCCGAGACTGAAAAATATGCCCACGTGACATTCTTCTTTTCCGGAGGAAGAGAAGAGGTGTTTAAGAATGAAGAGAGAATCCTTATCCCATCACCCAAGGTACCTACTTATGATCTTCAACCCGAGATGAGTGCATATGGAGTTAAAGAAGCAGTGATAAAAGCCATTGAATCAGAGAAATATGATTTTATTTGTTTAAACTTTGCAAACGGTGATATGGTAGGGCACACAGGTGTCTACAGTGCAATTGAAAAAGCCGTGGCCACTGTCGATAAGTGTGCAGGTGCTGTAATAAAAGCAGCACGAAACAGAGGTTATCATGTCCTTGTTATTGCAGATCATGGTAATGCCGACAGAGCACTCAATGAAGATGGTTCGCCAAACACTGCCCATTCACTGAATCCGGTGCCATGTATCCTGGTAAGCGATGATTATAAGAAAATTGAAGAGGGGATACTTGCCGATGTTGCACCAACTTTACTGACAATAATGGGGATTGAGATCCCAAAGGAAATGACAGGAAAGGTTTTAATTTGATTTCTCTGTGACCCTCTGTGTAAGTTCTTAATTTTTCTATTGTTACACTGAGAACAAAGGAG
>DCVC01000304.1 GCA_002328625.1 Bacteroidales bacterium UBA2198 | reverse complement strand
GCTGTTCAATTAGTTGAGGCGCAGGATCAGCTTTAAACCAAGACTTTTATAGCCGAGATTCTCGAATCCTATATAAACACCGGCTTCAGCTAACAGGAAGATCTCGCTTATTGTGTAACCGATCTCTATTATATTGCTGTGGAACCGTGAACCCAGACAGGAAAAACTCAGATTCTCCCGCATTAAGGTATTGCTTAATCCGGGAAGCAATTTTAAGAACAGGTAAGGTGTAGTGTATTTCAGATGCAGTTCCCCGAATAATTCAGGAGTACTAAGCGCATAGAATGAATAAAGCATGAATGCATCTTCATAATTATCAAGTAAAAAAGGAAGTGGTTGTGGATTAAAATGGAAAAAATCAAAATAGTTTGGCTTCGTTTTGTCAAGAAATCCTCCGGCAGTGATTTTCCATCTTAATTCTGAGAAAGCTCCGGGCTCGCGTTTACCTGACACCTTAAACTTAAACATGTCAAAATGCCTGTATTTATCTGTTTCTTCAGGAATCGCATCCGTACCATGTTTCCATATAAAAGAGAAAGTGGGCCAATCTGACCCCCTGGAAATCTTTTCGGAGTTGCGGATAGTGTATTTCTGAAGAGGAGTAAATGTAACATTTGTTACAAAATCAAAATGTCGTTGATCGCTCAGGTTGTAAACAGGATTGGTGTTTTGGTTCAGATATTCATTTACCGGGATATTGTCGGAGTAATCACGGGCGGGTCTGAAAAATGAGAAATCGGTATTATTGGAAAGTACTTTTCTGTTATCAAAGTTAGCACTCAGTTCCAGTTTTAAACCATTCAGAACCTCAGACCTGTATCCAATAGTGAAATACCCTGATTCGTAAAGCTTCATGTAGTTTCTCCTTAGCACGAGGGAAGAAGCAGTGTTTATTAAGGGATTGATTCCCCCGTCGGAATTGATGTCTTTGCTGGAAACGCCTGCACGTATGAAAACCTGTTCCTGTTTCATGCTGTTAAACATGTAATTTGCATTAATCCGCCACATCAGTTTTTCTCGGGCAACCGCATACCTTATTTCAGGATATAAAGAGATACGGGTATTGTTTTTCCATGATTTCGAGATTCTGAAATCTGTTCCAAAGACAAAACCATCAACAGTATTGAAGCTGAACTTTCTCGGGTTGATAAGACCGCCGCTGGTAAATCTGAATCCTGTTGTGTCTGACCATGTATGTCCAAAAACAATATGATTAAATGTTTGCTTGCCCTGGTTTGTCTTTTTAAAATCTGTCTGTCCGGGAGAGTCAGTTTTAGCAGTTTTTGAAGCATTTAATGCAGTTCTGAGGCTGTCGCTTACCCGGAGGCTTCGCAACTCATGATATGATAAGGGGATCGGTCTTATCGCCGCCCAGTAAGAACTATCTTTTGCGGCAGCATCTTTTTCGATGATATAAGTTGTTCTGTCTTTTATTTCAAGGCTCCTGCTGCTGCTGTCCTTATTACTTCCGGCCGATTCTTTTTCCATCAGTTTTGTCAGCTTTACCATATCGCGGTTTGAGAGTTCTTCCTTTTTAAGTATGCTTTCAATCTGCTGTTTTGTGCGGGTCATGTCACTATCCTCAGGGTAGTCTCTTCCGGCAAAATCAATCGAAATTGATTTTGGTTTTTTCAGGTCAGTATTTGGTCTGACATCTGTGTATTTCACTGAACTGCCATAACCGCCATCAGCCCTGAATCCGAAAATCCCGATGTTAATCTCAAACTTGTGGCTGACCGGCATCCAGATTTCGTCCTGTACAGGAATAAATAACTGCTGCACTCTTATTTTACCTGCAAGATTTTCATTTGTAAGGTCCACGGTGTGCAGGCACCAGAGGTCTTCTATAATATAAATAATTCCTGAAAAGAGTTGCTGGCTTTTCCTCTTTGGGATAACCTCAATTTTGTTAATTGTAAAATTGCCCTGAGTTGAGGCACCAAGGTATTTGTAACTATAATATGAAAAAGCCTGAGGTGAAAGAGGAGAGATTGCCATATTGGCAAGTATTGGCTGATAGAAACTTGCCTGGATGAAGTCCATCGGGGAGACTTCGTTTCCCTGTTCAGGAAAGTTACTGTTATATGATATTACTTTTTGAACATATTTGTCGGGTGCGGTGAATTCAATTTCATTAAATGATTCCATAAGATAAGAATCGCCTGCTTTTATCCTGTCACTGCTCAGGGATCCGCCTGATGTACTGCTCCTGGCTTCCAGTCTCATTGACCTCTCAATGATCTTCGGAATCCTGTTTATTAACAGGGTGCCCTTAAGATAAACATCTGCTTTATAATAACTTATATGATTGAGATAATAGGGAGCCATCCCGATAGCTTTTCTCATAATAGAAAGAGCAGGATCTTCCCCTGAAGCAGTGATTCTCACTTCCGGAATCTCATAAAATTGCTCCTTCAAAATTACATCCCTGATTATTGCACTGTCAGTCAGGTTTATATTTATAATATAAGGTTCGTACCCAAGACTCTGGTAAATAACAAGGTATTTTCCCCCAGGAAGTCTTATTTCATAATCTCCCTTCGTGTTTGATGTTGTCCCCTGTTTAAGCTCCTGAATGAATACAGTTGCATACTGAACAGCATCGCCGGAAGGGGAAGTTATTTTTCCCCTGAGTGTTTGAGCGTTAGTGTTCTTATAGTTTATTGACAGCAGCAGAGAAACCAGTATCGTTAACCTGATTCCAGATAACCGGTATCTTTTATGTATTTTATTCATGATTTTTTACCGGCTACAACTAATACTATCTCCCCTTTTGGTGTATTCTTTTTGTAATGTTCTGATAGCGAATACAAAGTGCCTCTTTTATTCTCTTCAAAAACCTTGGTTATCTCTCTCGAAACAGATGCAGGTCTGTCGAATCCAAGATATCCTGACATCTCTTCAAGAGTTCTTACAAGTCTGTACGGTGATTCATAGAATACCATAGTTCTTGTTTCTTCTTTAAGGAGTGTCAGTCTTTTATTGCGTCCTTTCTTATGAGGGAGAAAACCCTCAAAACAGAACCTGTCGCATGGCAATCCTGAATTAATCAGAGCAGGTATCATAGCTGTCGGGCCCGGAAGTGTCTCCACAGTAATATCTTTCTCAATACATGACCGTACCAGCAAAAATCCCGCATCAGAAATACCAGGTGTTCCGGCATCAGAGATCAGGGCAATTGACTGACCCGATAATATCCTTGTACAAATTCCCTCAATACTCTTATGTTCATTGAACAAATGATGCGACCGTAGAGGTGTTTTAATATTATAGTGAAGCAACAATCTCTTTGACTGGCGCGTATCCTCGGCAAGAATAAGGTCAACACTACCGAGAATCTCAACGGCTCTGAAAGTAATATCCTTTAGATTACCAATAGGTGTTGGTACCAGGAAAAGTTTACTCATTTACAGTGAATTTGCGTTTAACCAGATTGAGAAGTTGTTTAACAGCTTCATTTTCATGGTCTTCTCCTGTATAATCCGTAATAATGGCCCTGGCATCATTAAGGTTCTTAACATTATCCAGCTTCATTATGGCCTGATTATATGATTCCAGGTTCCCGTCAAAAATCTCTCTTATGAAGAGGAACCTGTCATTAACTCCAATTGCTTCCGACAGATCAGTAACAGGCTTTGTCTTAAGGATTTCAGAAACATCATCGTCATGCTTATTTCCACCAATCTGTTCGTTAAAGCATGCAGTTAAATTACTGAATCTGTCAGCAATTATAGTCGATTCAACAGGTTTCTTACGGGCGGGTTTTGGATCCCGGACTATTTCAAGTTCCTGGTTGACAATTATTTCAGTTCTGATTTCCGTTTGTTTTTCAACACTATGCGACACTTCCTGAATGTCAGCAACTGCCGGTCCTGCATTTACAGATTCCTCTGGTGGTGCAATCTTTAATTCTTCCTGCGCATTATGATTATTCTTCATACTTTTAAGCAGTGCAATTACTTCTCCTGCACTTTTGCATTTTGATTTTGCCAGTTCAACCTGAATGGCAGGGACTCCCGGATATTTTTTCAGGTCGTCAATTATGTCACGAGCCTCATTAAGATCTTTGATAATTAAATCGATGGTTGAATTGAAATCCATGCTTTTTGATATTAATTTAACAAACCATTTTCCTTATTTTGCAAAAGTAACTATAATTCCACTAGTCATAACGGAATAAAATTACATTTAGCATATCTGAAATTGACAATATTGCAGATGGATTTTCTGGAGAATTCAATAAGAACAGGTGGTAAACGCGGGTCCATTGAAGTAATTACCGGTTCAATGTTTTCCGGTAAGACTGAAGAACTTATCAGAAGACTTCGGAGGGCCCAGTTTGCCGGGCTGAGGGTTGAGATTTTTAAACCTTCTCTTGACAAACGATACTCGGAAAACAGAGTTGTGTCGCATGATGAAAAATCAATTTCGTCAACACCTGTTGAGAACTCTTCTTCAATTATTTTACTTGCAGGTGATGTTAATGTCGTGGGGATTGACGAAGCACAATTCTTTGACAATGCCCTGGTAGAGGTATGTAATAATTTGGCCGACAATGGAATCAGAGTGATTGTTGCCGGTCTTGATATGGATTTCATGGGGAATCCTTTTGGCCCTATACCTGCACTGCTGGCTGTATCGGAATATATTACCAAAGTGCATGCCATCTGTATAAGGTGCGGAAATCTGGCACATTATTCCTTTAGAAAATCAGACGAGGAACGGGTTGTAGTTCTGGGTGAAAAGGATAAATATGAACCTCTCTGCAGAGT
>DCVC01000020.1:21002-24302 GCA_002328625.1 Bacteroidales bacterium UBA2198 | reverse complement strand
GTACCATTATGTCCATCAGGGCCGACACCTCATCATCAGGCCTGCCCCAGTTTTCAGTTGAAAAAGCATAAAGAGTCAGATACTTTATCCCTAATTCAGCTGCACATTCGATAACCTCCCTTACTGCCTTTACCCCCTCATGATGACCGAAAATTCTGTCCATGCCTTTTTGTCTGGCCCATCTACCGTTACCATCCATGATAATTGCGATATGGGAAGGTAATTTCTCAGTATTAATCTTGTCTCTCAGGGACATACTTATTTACGTTTTCGTGTTTTATCCACATCTTCATATGCCGGACATCCTGTAAGCTTATTATAAATTTTCCATGTTAATGCTATTCCCAGAAATGAATACCCATCATTATTATGGATCCAGGCATAGTCTGATGGATTAACCTGATCTTTCAAGCCGTCAAAGTTATCATAAAAAGTCTTACGAAAACCATATTCAGCTTCCAATCCCATATTTTTATAGATATTGACCTTAAATCCGATTGAAAACGGTATGACGGGCTGAAAGGTGACGATGCTGACATTGGCAGCAGTTGTGGTATTAATATATGCCATACCTGCGCCTACTGCAAAATATGGAGAAAAATCCCATAACCGGCCCTGGGTTGTATAAGGAAGGAAATTAAACTCAAACTGAGCAGCAAATTCACCTGCAAAGCCCGAGAATGAGGCAGCACGAGAGATTTGAAAACTGTTATTGAAATCAAGGTCGTTTGCCTGCAATCCGCCAACAAAGAAATTAGCCCTTAATGCATGCCGCGGATGGAGATTATACCTGTAAAATAATCCTCCTGCCGGAAGTGGGGAATACAATAAACGATTTGGATTAATATCACCAAGGTAGGAGGAAACACCTGCAAAAACACCATAGTCAGCGTTTCGCTGGCCTGTTAAAATCATAGAGGGAAATAGAAAGAGTAGAAAACCTAGTAATTTTTTCATCAAAACTGATCCAGCTCTATTACTATCTGAAAGATGGAAGCCCTTTCGGTCCTGATTTCAGCTTATAAGTAAAGGTAAAGTTCAAAAAATAATAAACGTCATTTGCGCTGGAATATTGTGATGTATAGCCATCGAGGTAATCAGTTAAAGCGTATCTGCCGGCTACTTCAATGCCCAGGTTAATATTTGGATTATATATAAGGGTAGCGCCAAATCCAACCGGAAAAACCGGCGAGAATCCTTTTGTTTCCAATCCTCGTTCCAGTCCGATTTCCAGCAGAGCATCATTCCCCTTAACATTGTAGTTTACTCCTCCGACTCCGGCAAGTGCATAAAAATCAAGAGATTTAAGCAGTGTCCAGAAACCTTTCCCCTTGAGAAACAGATAACTGCTTTCGTAACGGTTTTTGATAAAGTAATACTCTCCTATCAGGGCAGGTTCAAATATCGTTGTAGTCGCTTCAAATTTCCTTCCTTCATTTGATCCCCTGACGTCATTTGAATGAAGCATTCCGTATGTAAGACTTATTCTTGCATTAAAAGTTCTTGAAAACCTGTACCTTAGATTTCCATTTACATTGAACATCGTCTGTTTGTAGCTGAGATCCCTTAAGCCGAGCCAATTCTCTGACCTTGAAAATCCTCCCACGTCCGGGAAAGAAAAAGATGGCCCTGCTGCAAGTTCAGCTTCCCACCGTTTCATTTTCCATAGCTGCGCATCAGAGACCTGGACACCAAGCCAGAATACAATGATTAATAAAATGAATCTTTTCATAGAGTCTGGTTTAGCCTGATTAATTCATAAACATNNGTTAACCTTGACATTGAAAATCATTTTGTTACTTTCTTGCTATTTTGTATCATTTTGATTTTCAATCGTCAACACTTCGTGTGAAAAATTCTATGAATTTTTCAGGTTTAGTTTGCTATACAAATATAATAATCAAATATTAAACTAACTGGAAATTTAGTAAATAATTGTTCTAGTTCCTTTTATCGGCTCCCCACATAAGCTTGTTTCTCAGGGTACTGTAGAAATCCCTCCCCTTCAGCATAACTGTTTTCAGTTTTCCTGAGGACTTGACTATATTTATTTCCTCATCAAATGGTAACCTCTTTGATCTGAAGTCACACGTAACAAGATACTCTTTGCTCCTACCTTCAACAGTCATCCTGAGGGAATTGACGCCTGATAGTACTATAGGTCTGATTGTAAGATTATGCGGAGAAATGGGTGATATGATTATGCTTTCATCTTCCGGCGACAGAATTGGCCCTCCGACACTGAGATTATAGGCTGTAGATCCCGTTGCCGTTGAAACAATTATGCCATCAGCCCAGTAAGTATTCAGATAAGTACTCCCGGCAATTACATTTATAGTTATCATCCTGGGGTCAGCTTTTTGAATTGTGATTTCATTTAAAGCCGTTGAAGGCTCGGTCCCGAATAATTCAGAAGGTTCGGAAATCTGAAGAAGGCACCTCTCATTTATCTCAAATTCTCCATTACAGAGCATCGCGACAGAGTTGCTTATGTCATCTTCAGGAATATTTGCGAGGAACCCCATTCGACCTGTATTGACACCCGCTACCGGTATTCCCAGATCTTTTACTTTGAGTACCGTCTCAAGGAATGTTCCGTCACCACCAACACTCAATACCATATCAGGTAATGGCTGAAGATCGTTTAGATCACCGAAACTCTCAATGAACAATCCATCATAACAATTATGCATTTCGGAAGATCGTTGATGAACTTTTATCTCGATCCCCAGTTTACAGAATTCGTTAATCAGTCTGATAACTCCCTGGCGGGCCCCGGGATTACTTTCCTTGCTGAAGATAGCGACTCTTTGAACCATTTTCAAATCATATATTCAGATACTTCATCAGAAGATCAAACCTCTCAGAATAAAACCGATCCATGGAATCATCAGAGGTGACCCACGTCTTTACATCATAATTATACCTTTCAAATGTCTTTATTACTGACAAAAGATCAGTAGTATTAACTTTAATTGTCACCTCGAGCCGCGTAGATTCCGGAGATGAGGTAATATAAATACTCAGTACTTTAACATTATTGCTTTCGACGATCTGGGCAATTTGTGAAAGTGAATAATCTCTCTCAATAAGTTCAAGGACTATAATGCCTCCAGGCTGATCCAGCGAAGAGATACCTGCTATGTACCTTACCAGATCGTTTGTAGTTATGACACCTTTGTAATGATTTTTTTCATCCAGTACAGGAACCACAGTTAATTTAAGACGGGCGGCAAGTCCGATCACCTCAAAAAGATGCTGTTCTGCAGTAACATATGGCTTAAGTAATGTAAGAGCATG
>DCVC01000020.1:14394-20960 GCA_002328625.1 Bacteroidales bacterium UBA2198 | reverse complement strand
GGGAGGTACTGTCTCTGATATCAAGTCTTTTGCAATCACAGGATGTCCGCTTTTATTTAATTTTCATCTAAAATAGTAAAAAAAAAGCCAGTTATTGTAATTTTACAGCATAATAACAATACGTTTAAACACAATATTTATTATTGTAATGACCAGGTTAAGTGTTAACATAAACAAAATTGCCACACTAAGAAATGCCAGAGGAGGAACCATCCCGAATGTGATAACGGCTGCCATAAACTGTCAGTTATTCGGGGCTGATGGCATTACTGTTCACCCCAGACCTGATGAAAGGCATATCAGATACAGAGATGTTTTGGAGATCAGACCCATAATTAAGACTGAGTTCAATATCGAGGGTTACCCGTCCGAAAGTTTTATCAGTCTGGTGCTTTCTGTTAAACCCGATCAGGTAACCCTTGTCCCTGACCCTCATGATGCAATTACGTCAAACGCCGGATGGGATACGGTTAAAAACAGGATCTTCCTTTCTGAGGTTGTTTCGACATTTAAAAAAGAGGGGATCAGGACTTCTCTTTTTGTTGACACCGAACCTGTCAATATTGAAAATGCTGCACTCACGGGTACCGACAGGGTAGAGCTATATACAGAACCATATGCAGCTGGTTTTAACATAAATGCCCCTCAGGCTGTAGAACCCTTTGTAAAAGCAGCTGTCATAGCCCGCGATAACGGCCTTGGCCTGAATGCAGGTCATGATTTGAACCTTGACAACCTGAGATATTTACGTCAGAACATACCATGGCTGGAAGAGGTATCGATTGGGCACGCTTTGATATCCGACGCCCTGTATCTTGGCCTGGAAAACAGTATCCAGATGTATAAACGACAGCTGGCTGATTAGTTGTGATGAAATTATTCTTCAGGCAATATGGTAAAGGCCCACCCTTGATAATACTGCATGGCCTATACGGGGCCTCAGATAACTGGATAACGATTGCGAAAAATATTAGTGATTACTTTACGGTTTATCTGCCTGATCTTCGTAATCATGGTCAATCTCCTCACAGCGATCTCCATGATTATAATTCAATGAGTGATGATATTAAGGAGCTGTCTGAATATCTGCACCTTGACAATTTTTTTCTTGCCGGACACAGTATGGGAGGCAAGACAGCAATCCATTTCGCACTGAAATGGCCTGACAAGCTATTCGGGCTCCTTATTGCAGATATTTCTCCTTTTGTTTCGGAAAATAACTTACAACCGTTAGTTGAGAATCATTATTCGATATTAAGAACAATAATTGCAACAGATCTGACAAAAGCTTCAACTCGTCAGGAAGCAGAAATGCTTATATCAAAAGGCATACAATCACAAAAGATCAGGGATTTCGTAATGAAAAACCTGAAGAGGAATCCTGACAAAACCTTTGGATGGAAAATTAATGCAATGTCACTTCTTAATAATCTCGGAAGAATAATGGAGGGAATTGAACGGCAGGACAATATCAGAATTCAGATCACAGGATTTCCGGTTATCTTTCTTAAAGGAAAGAATTCGGACTATCTGCCAGCCAGTGACTTCAGGGATATCCTTACAGTTTTTCCGGCTGCTGAATTCATTGAAGTCCCTGATGCGGGTCATTGGGTACACTCGGACCGGCCTGATGAAGTGCAAAATAATCTCATCAGACTGCTCAATAACAGCTGATCAGGTAAAGGTAACTGATTCCACCCCCGCTTCCTCAATTTCCGGTAGTCGCATAAACCTCAGCAATACCTGTGCAACAGCCAGCACATCTTTTTCACAGTAACGAACTATCCTCTGAAGATCCTGCTCTTCCCAGTAGATCTTTGAGACCATACTTCCGTCAATATCATCCTTTGGAGATGAAATGCCAAGTATTGCTGTTAAAAGATCAAGTGAAGTGTAGCTCTTATAATCGCCGAATTTCCATAGATCCATTGTATCAAGCAACTTGATCTCCCATGGTTTTTTCCCTGCATTATCCAGTATTTCGGGTACCGGCAGATTGTTTATTATCATCCTGCGGGCAATGTAAGGATAGTCAAACTCCTTACCATTATGGGCACATAGAAGGGAATCCTTGTTCTTCGAGAATTTTGAGATCATAACTGAGAACTCTGAAAGGAGAGTTTTCTCATCATCCCCATAAAATGATTTTAACCTGAAAATGAAAGGATTTTTCTCCCTGATAAAACCTACTGAAATGCATATTATTTTTCCGAATTCGGCAAATATACCTGCTCTGTCATAGACATCAGCGGCAGATTTCTCTTCAGAACGGAAATGAACTGACTTTTTATCCCAGAGTATCTGAAATGAAGGATCCAGAAGCTCATAAGATGGTACTGCAGGAACTGTTTCGATATCAAGAAACATTATATCTTCTGGCCTGGTGCTTTCAAGCATTGCTGATTAGTTTTTACCTGATAAATGTTTTTCAATTATTGATATTAATACCTCTATGCCAACCTGGTTTTCTCCGCCGCCCGGAATTATTATGTCAGCATATCGTTTTGATGGTTCAATAAATTGAAGATGAGAAGGTTTAACTGTATCATGGTACCTTTCCAGAACCATCATGACTGACCGCTCCCTTTCTATTATATCTCTCTGAATAACTCTTCCGAGACGATCGTCAGCATCGGCATCCACAAACACCTTTAAGTCGAATAAATCTCTCAATCCGCTATCGGTAAGTATAAGAATCCCTTCAACCAATATGACGTTTGCAGGCTTAATTGTTATGGTCTCTTCTGACCTCAGACATGTAAGATATGAGTAGACGGGCATTTCAACCGATTTACCCTCCCTGAGTTTTGTAAGATGATCTTTGAGCAGATCAAATTCAACAGAATCAGGATGATCAAAATTAATCCTCTGTCGCTCCTCCGGTTGTATATGCCTGTTATCACGATAGTAAGAATCCTGAGGTATTACCATTACTTCATTGTTTGGAAATCTCCCGGTAACTTTTTTCACAACAGTGGTTTTCCCCGATCCTGTTCCTCCTGCTATTCCAACTATCAGCATAAATTCCTAAATTTGTAATTTCCCGTGAATATCAAAAATAATAAATTCTCTTTCATGGCAACACACAATATATACTTATGAAAGAACTCTATCCTCTGAAATTTGAACCGGTATTAAAAGAAAAAATATGGGGAGGACAAACCCTTGCCAGACATTATGGTAAGAAGGCTGGCAACCTGAATAATATTGGAGAGAGCTGGGAATTATCTGCTGTCTCTGATAATGTGTCAGTTGTTAGTAACGGATTCCTGGCAGGCAATAATATCGAGGAGGTTATTGAAGTGTATATGGGGGATCTGACAGGTGAGTCGGTATATGATAAATTCGGGGTTGAGTTTCCACTATTGATTAAATTCATTGAAGCCAGGGAAGATCTTTCAGTTCAGGTGCACCCGGGTAATGATCTCGCAAAAAAGAGACATAATGCCTATGGCAAAACTGAATTGTGGTATATTCTTGAAAGTGAAAAAGATGCAAAGATTTACACAGGTTTTTCCAGACCGGTGACCAAAGAAGAGTACATTGATGCTCTTGATAACAATAAAATCATATCCCTTCTCAATGTCGAATCAGCAGTTGCAGGAGATACTTTTTTCACTCCGGCAGGAAGAATTCATGCAATAGGAGCAGGGACAGTGCTTGTTGAAATACAGCAGACTTCGGACATTACTTACAGAATTTATGACTGGGGCAGACAAGGCGTAAAAGGCGAGTCAAGGGAATTGCATACAGAACTTGCACTTGAATCAATTGATTTTTCATCAGCAGGAAAGTGTAAAATAAGAAAAACTCCTGCATTGAATAAAATTGAGAATCTGGTGAACTGTGAGTTCTTTAATGCCAATATTCTCCACTTCAATAACAGGATAACCCGGGATTATAACCTGATTGATTCTTTTGTTGTGTATATTTGTACTGAAGGAGGGTTATTAATAAACTGGGATGTTAACTCAGAAACTGTCTCGAAAGGTGAAACGGTACTACTTCCTGCAATCATAAGAGATGTCGCTCTCCAACCGGCACCGGAAGCGACAGTTCTCGAAATATATATTGATACGGAAAAGAACCATTAACTATTAAAAGAATAAAAAATGAAGAAATTGTCGGGTGCGTTAATAATTGTTTTATGCATTCTGTTGATTTACGGGTGTGGAAGCAACCAGCGGGGAAGCAAAGATCAGGCATCCGGAGCAGAAGAATCTAATGTCCCGGATACAGGCTACACAGGGATTAAAAAATATTACAGCAAGGATCTTCTGATCAAGGAAGTAACTTTTAAAAACGGTGTAAGGCACGGTGAAATGAGAACATTTTATCAGAGCGGACAACTTTACCAGACATTCTGGTATGAAAACGGGTTAAGGCAGGACTCTGCAAAATGGCACTATCTTGAAGGTCAGGTTTTCAGATCCACGCCATATAAAAATGATACAGTTAACGGAATTCAAAAGCAGTATTACAGGAATGGCAGGGTAAAAGCCAAGCTCGAATACGTCAAAGGAGTGCGCACACCTTTTATTGAAGAGTATACACAAGAAGGCAGACTGGTGAAAAATTATCCTGAGATAGTGGCAACGCTGAGTGATAATTACACCACAAAGGGTTCGGTCAGCATTAATCTTGAACTGTCAGATAAAGGGACAAAAGTCAGATTTTACAAAGGAGATTTTACAAATGGTGTTTTTGATACTACACGATGCATAAAACTAAAAACAGAAAATGGTAAAGCTTTTATTAATCTCAAAAAGTCCGGGACAGAACAACCCGACAATATCGGGGTAATAGCTGAAATCACGACCAGCTTCGGAAACAAACATTTGACTCACAAAAAGGTAGCATTACCATATAAAGATCTGAAATAAGAAGTGCATAAATGATAATCCATTGCGCTGCATATGTCAAAAGCAGTATCTCATTGAAGCAATGCCCTGCACCATTAAAACCTGAGTTCGGTTTCATCGGACGTTCAAATGTCGGGAAATCTTCACTTATCAACATGCTCACAGGACGGTCGAAACTTGCCCTTACATCAGGCACACCCGGAAAAACAAAGACAATCAATCACTTTATAATAAACGACAGCTGGTATCTGGTTGACCTCCCAGGGTACGGGTATGCAAAAGTTCCGGTCAAGGTTAAAAATGAATGGTTAGAAGCTGTTGAAGAATATATACTTAAAAGAAGAAACCTTGTCTCACTTTTTGTTCTTATTGACTCCAGGATAAAACCTCAGGAGTCAGACCTCTCTTTTATGGAATTTCTTGGAATAAACCAGGTCCCCTTTGCACGAATCTTTACCAAATGTGACAAGATAAGTAGAAGCGCCCTTGAAAAGGCAATAGACAGATATGACCATGAAATGTTAAAAATATGGGAACTGATCCCGGTAACATTTATAACATCTGCTGTAAAAGGAACCGGAAGAGAATATATATTAGACTATATTGAAGAATCTATAAACAATTTTTCAAATTCTGCTTGATTTTGGTCGGATTTTTTAATTTTGCAATTCAGTTTAGACCTAAATTACAGAGCAAAACAACAGGCTTATGTACGGTAAAGCACCAATGAAACTTTTCTCCTGCAGGGCTTCCATGTATCTGGCTCAAAGGATTGCATCAGAGTTGGGGATTGAGTTGGGAAAGAGTTCGGTCACGGAATTCAGCGATGGGGAATTTCAACCTGCATTTGATGAATCAGTAAGAGGTGATATGGTATTCATTGTCCAATCAACAAATCCTCCTGCCGATAACCTTTTTGAACTTCTCCTGATGATCGATGCCGCAAAGCGGGCCTCTGCTTATAAAGTGATTGCCGTAATACCATATTATGGTTTTGCCAGGCAAGACAGAAAAGACAGACCCAGAGTATCGATTGGGGCCAAGTTATCATCCGACCTTCTTGGCACAGCAGGGGTAGACAGGATTATTACAATGGATCTGCATGCGGATCAGATTCAGGGTTTTTTTAATGTCCCGGTTGACCACCTCTTCGGATCTGCAATTTTTGCACCTTATATCGAAAATCTTAATCTTGATAATCTTACTGTTTCAGCCCCGGATATGGGTGGCTCCAAAAGAGCAAACGCCTATTCAAGGCACCTTCAATCGGAAATGGTACTCTGTTATAAACTGAGGAAAAAACCAAATGTCGTCGAAGAGATGTCAATAATAGGTGAGGTGGAAGGCAGAAATGTAGTAATAATTGATGATATGGTCGATACCGCGGGAACACTTGTCCTGGCCGCCCAGAAAATAATGGAGAGAGGAGCATTAACTATCAGAGCCTTTGCAACACATCCGATATTGTCTGGAAACGCAATTGAAAGAATCAACGATTCCCCTATTGCTGAACTTGTTGTTACCGACTCAGTCCCATTTGAAAATAAATCCGACAAAATAAAAGTACTCTCAATTGCTGAAATTTTTGCAAGAACTATACAGGCAGTTAATCTAAACCTGTCAATAAGCACAAATTTTGTATTCTGATCGCTTTGTAATATATTTGCAATCCGATTTTTTATGTCAAACGTGTAATGGGGAGTT
>DCVC01000020.1:0-14377 GCA_002328625.1 Bacteroidales bacterium UBA2198 | reverse complement strand
GGTAATGTACCGTGTGTAATTTATGGGATAGAAGAGAATGTCCATTTTTATGCTCACGAAAACAGTTTCTTAAAACTTCTCTATACCCCGGATGCTCACCTGGTAAAGATTGATCTGGAAGGCAAAGAATGCAAGGCGGTTTTAAAAGAGACGCAGTTCCATCCCGTATCTGATAAGTTAATTCACGCTGATTTTATTGAGATTTCCGACGATAAGCCGGTTATTTTGAACCTTCCGGTTAAAATAACCGGGGACTCAGCAGGAGTAAAGGCCGGCGGTAAACTAAGGATAAAAAAAAGATATCTTAAGGTTAAAGGTTTTGTAAAGGATTTTCCTGAATACCTTACTGTTGATATCACTGATGTAAAAATCCACCAGTCAGTAAAAGTTGAAGACCTGGGATTCGAAAAAATCGAATTACTGGATCCAAGGGTTACAACTGTCCTTTCAATCGCTACTTCACGCGTCGCTCAGAAAACAGAGGAGGAGGTACCGGAAAAAGCTCCGGCAGAAGCTGCAGAAGGGAAAGAAGCCCCTGCCCCTGAAGAAAAAAGCAAATAGTTTTTACTTCCGTTTTACTGTCAGGCACAATGAAATATCTGATAGTTGGCCTGGGAAATACAGGTGAAGAGTACAAAGATACCCGGCATAATATAGGTTTTAAAGTTTTGGATGCCATGGCTCAGGCATCTGACGTTTCTTTTGTTGATAAACGATATGGAGCCATCTGTGAAGTTAAATACAGAAACAGGATCTTTTTGCTGCTAAAACCTTCCACATTTATGAACCTCAGCGGTCATGCTGTGAATTACTGGATGAAAAAGGAAAAAATCCAGTCAGGTAATATACTTGTGATAGTCGATGACATAGCCCTGCCGCTGGGAAGCATAAGACTGAGATCAAAAGGAAGCGACGGCGGGCATAATGGGCTGGCCCATATCAGTACAATCCTGGCAACAAATGAATATGCCAGGATAAGAATTGGCATTGGTAACAGTTTCAGAAAAGGAAAACAGGTGAACTATGTACTTGGAAAATGGAATCCCGACGAAGAAAGATTCATTAACGATAGAATTACACTAGTAATCGAAATGATTAAATCGTTCGGAACAGCCGGTGTTGAACTGACAATGACAACTTATAATAAGCCGGGAAAGATACCACAATCCGGAAAAACAGAGTCTTAATCAGTTAAAACTTTAATTATTGCCAAATGCCTGATAATCTGTCAACGCGGATAGAAAAATTCCTTTATTCGATAAGAATCTATAAGACAAGAAGTATCGCTTCCGAAGCTTGAAGGAGGGGAAGAAGGAGAATCTCTGCAAGACTCGTTGAGTGATGCATTGAAGACCTCAGCCCTGAGACAGAAATAACAAAAATTAATCTTGCTGATTCCAACGGAACAGTTTTCAGGGAAAAAGGAACAGGACGCCCTACTAAAAAGGAAAGAAGGACTATTAACAGGCTGAAAGAGGATTTCTTTCAATAGATAAACAGGTAGTAAAAAGACTTATTATAACATAAATTCTATTTAAAGTATTGTGGATTCTTTCCGGTACCATTTCATTTTGTTTAACTTGCAAATAACCTGGAGGACCATAGGAGCTTTTGCCTGGAATGTTCAGCAGGTTTGAATTGTTTACAATATGGGCAAGGACAATATTGAGAAATATTCTGCACGTTATGCATTGTTAAAGTATTTCGTCGGATTATGGCATAATAATATTTTTTACAGGAAAATCATTGTTCTTGGTCGTGAGAACATCAGCCCTGAAAATCATCTGATCTTTTCTCCAAACCATCAAAATGCATTAATGGATGCCCTTGCCGTACTTTTCACGCTTAAAGGGCAGCCTGTTTTCCTTGCAAGGGCGGATATTTATAAAAGAAAAGTCATTGCTGATTTTCTTTATTTTCTTAAATTACTTCCTGTTTACAGAATCAGAGACGGGTTCAGCAGCCTCAGGGCTAATGATGAAATATTTCTTAAGACAATCGATGTCCTGAGGAATAAAAACGGCCTGGTCATCCTCCCGGAAGGTGATCATGCAGGATTCAGAAGACTAAGACAGCTTAAGAAAGGGATATGCCGTGTTGCATTCCAGGCTGATGAAGCAACAGGTTTTAAACTAATGATAAAAATAATCCCTGTGTCTGTCGAATATTCAAATTATACCAGGTTCAGACAGGTTCTTTCTGTTGTTTACGGCAAACCGATCGAAGTATCCGACTTTCATCAAATATATAAGGAGAGCCCCGAGAAAGCTCTCAACGAGCTGAGAGACAAGCTCACTACCGAGATGAAAAGGATAATGGTACATATCGAATCGGTTGATGATTATGAAGCTATTGATGAGCTCAGGAGTATTGTTAACGGCAGATACAGTGATGATATTAAATTCCCTAAATTATTCCGCGACAGGATCCTGATTGACCGGCTAAACCAACTTAGGGTCTCAGATCCTCAGGCTTATAACAAATTATGCTCAATGAGTCTTCTGGTTAAAAAGCTGGCAAAAGAGCTCAATGTCAGTTACAGGTTACTTGCTAAAAAGAACCACCCCTTTGGCTGGCTTATTGCAGGATTAGCAGGACTTTTCGCGACATCTCCTTTCTACCTTTTCGGAAACATCTTCACACTTACATTTCTTGCTCTCCCGGAATTGCAGATAAGGAAAATAAAAGACTTGCAGTTTCACAGCTCTATACGCTTTGGTATATCTCTGGCTCTTGCTTTTATCTTCTTACCTGTATACCTGATCATCTCCCTGCTCTTCTTTTCTCCCCTGTGGCTTTCGCTCGTCATTTTTATGACTATCCCGCTCGCAGGCATATTTGCATGGAATTATAATATTGTATTTCGCAGGATCATAGGAGGATTCAGAGTAAGGAAATACATAAAAAACAAAAATACGGATTATGCCTCCCTGAAAAAGAACCATGATGAATTGATAAAACTGGTAACCGGTATTGAAGATGAGAAGAGATGAAATATTTGAAGGAAAAGTAGCCTGGATAACTGGTGCTTCATCAGGCATAGGTGAGGCACTCGTTCATGAATTCATAAGAAGAGGTGCCCTGGTTATAGCATCATCAAATGATCCGGAGGGACTTGAAAGGGTCAGGAATGCATGTGGCAGCAAAACTGAGAAGGTAATTTGTTCTCCGTTCGATCTTTCCGACACATCGGAAATTGACAGAATTGCTGAACAACACGTGGAAAAACTTGGCAGGATCGACTACCTCCTCAATATCGGCGGTATCAGCCAGAGATCGAGAATAGATGAGACTCCTGTATGGCTCGACAGAAAAATCTTTGAGGTCAACTATTTCGGGACAATTGCGCTTACAAAAGCAGTTCTACCTTATATGATCGCAAGAAGATCAGGATATATACTTGCAACAAGCAGCATCGCAGGACGTTTTGGATTCCCTCTCCGATCAGCCTATTCTGCTTCAAAACAGGCTTTACATGGATTCTTCGAAACCCTTTTTCTTGAGAATAAAGAACATAATGTCAAATCATCTGTTATAATACCTGGCAGGGTCAGGACACAGATTTCATTCCATGCTCTTGACAGAGAAGGTAATGAACATGGGATACTGGATGAAGGGCTGGCTAAAGGCATTTCTCCCGATAGAGCTGCAAAGATAATAGTAAGGGGTATGATCAGAAACAAAAGAGAGATTCTTGTTGGAAAAAGTGAATTATATTTGCTTTATATAAGAAGGTATTGCCCATGTCTGTTCTTCAAAATTGCAGATAAAATAAAAGCAACCTGAAATTATACATATTTATTCTGATGAAAAATTATTTAGTTGTTGGCATTCAGCAGATTGGCATTGGCGTACACAATCTTGAAGACGCATGGAAGTGGTACAGCTCAACTTTTGGAATGGATTGTCCGATATTTGAAGAAGAGGCGGAGGCAAAATTAATGCTCCCATATACCGGAGGAAAACCAAGAAAAAGACATGCTGTCCTGGCACTTAACCTTCAGAGTGGGGGAGGATTTGAAATCTGGCAGTATGTAGGGAGAGAACCCGTTTCTTTCAAAGGGGAGATAAAACTTGGTGACCTGGGAATCCTTGCATGTAAGATAAAAGTCAAAGATGTATCATCTGCCTTTGAGCATTATAAAAAAAGGGAGGCAAATCTGCTGGGAAGCGTTTCTGAAGATCCTTCGGGAGAAAAGACCTTCTTCATGAAAGATCCATACGGTAATATCTTCCAGATAGTTAAAGCTTCCGACTGGTTAATGAATGAGAAAAAAATAACAGGAGGCTCCTACGGGGCAATTATCGGGGTATCAGATATTGATAGATCTCTGGCAGTCTATTCAGATATCCTGGGTTACGATAGAATTATATACGACAGGACCGGGGAATTTTCTGACCTGTCAGTCATCTCCGGCGGAAGTATTAAGTGCAGAAGGATGCTGTTAGGAAGGTCTGAACCATTTACGGGTCCCTTCAGCCCTATTTTCGGAGAAAGCGTTATCGAGTTAGTTTCGGCATCTGATGGCCCGGGGCGAAGGATATATGATGACCGATACTGGGGTGATCCCGGATTTATTCACTTATGCTATGACATCAGAGGAATGGATGAGCTTCGAACATATTGTGAAAGCAAAGGATTCCCTTTTACTGTTGACAGTATGGTGAGTCATGACGGAAAAAGCTTTGATATGGGAGAAGCAGCGGGCCATTTCTCTTACTTTGAAGATGCCGACGGAATTCTAATTGAATTTGTTGAAACCCATAAAATCCCGATTATGAAGAAATTTGGCTGGTATCTTGATCTTACAAGGCGCGATCCCCATAAAAAACTTCCCGGATGGATGCTTAAAACGTTAAGATTTTCGAGAGTAAAACCCGGGAAATGAAAATCACCCGGCAACCTCCTCAACTTTGCGGAATACTCTCATTATATTACCACCCCATATTTTTGCTATTTCAGCTTTGGAATATCCCCGGCGTAACAACTCAATGGTAATATTTTTCATCTCAGCAACACTCCTGCACCCTTCCACTCCTCCTCCCCCATCAAAATCCGTCCCGATACCTACATGATCAATCCCTATTACCTGAACAACATGGTCAATATGGTCAACAACATCCCTGACTGTCGCAAGTTTCATATATTTCTTCTGTATTTCCCTGTATTCGCTTCTCATCTGTTTTTTTAACTCCTCAGTGAGCTCATTGTACTTTCCATATCTGGCCCTTAGTTCCCTTCGTTTTTCTTCAAGTTCGGGATTTGGCTCAGGTGTTTTGATGTAATCACTGAGAATGCAAATCTGAATAACACCGCCATTTTTCTTCAGGGAAATCAGCATATCGTCGGTAAGGTTTCGCGGGTTTTCGCATAATGCCCTGCAGGATGAGTGTGATGCAATAACAGGAGCTTTCGAAACATCAAGTACGTCATAAAATGATTTGTCGGAAGTATGTGAAACGTCAACCATCATCCCGATACGGTTCATCTCTTTTACAACCTCCCCGCCGAAAGCAGAAAGGCCATTATGCTCAGCACCCCTGGAATCAGTTGATGAATCACAAATATCATTGTTCCTCGTATGTGAAAGTGTTATATACCTGGCTCCCAGATCATAGTATTCTTTTATCCTGGCAATATCCTTTCCAATGGCATAGCCATTTTCCACACCTATGAATGCTGAAATTTTCTTTTCCTTTTTCAGCCTTAGGGCATCTGCAGGAGAATAAGCTACTTCAGCCATCCCTGAATTCTTTCGGACATTCTTATGGATAGCATCAAATATCTCGAGGGCTTTTTTGTGAACAAAGTTGTAAGAAGAATCATTTCTTGGTCCCTGGCTAACAAAAACAGCAAAAAACTCAGCATCCAGCCCCCCTTCAATCATCCTGGGGAAATCAACACAGCCATCATCATTTCTAATACCCAAATCAAAATCTGAACGCGTGAACTCCATCGGAGTATCACAATGTGTATCCACCGTAAGAATTCTGGCATGGATTTTATCAGCACGCTTCTTAAGCTGTTCTTCCTGACTTCCGCAACCTGAAAGTAAAAGAATGGCCAGTGAAACATTGATGAACTTGGTCATGAATCTGAAAGGTGTTTGAAACCGCAAGATAAATAAAATGATCTGCCGGTGAGATAATGCCGCAATATTTAACACTATTTAACAAAACAAAAAGCCCCTGACTGTAAACGCCAGGGGCAGCCATGAAAAGAATGGAAAAATTGCTTTTGGACAGTAAAAGCTTCTTTAAATATTTTTATTAAAATTATTTTCAGGTTTATACTGTAAAGATAGAAAAATTTTTTGTAATAAACAATTTCTTTGAATCATTTTTATTGCTCATTAGAAAAAACTGGTGATTTTCTGCCGGGAGATGATTAAAATATTGAATCCGTCTTATCTTGTTCTATTTTTGTTATGCGATGGGCAGATGGATGAAAGACATGAATAAATATATCATTACTTCACTTTCTGTGGCCGGTGGTATCCTTATGGCACTGGCATGGACAGACTGGTGTTCCGGACTTATCCTGCTGATCGGATTAGTCCCTTTTCTTTTGATGGAGAACGCTCTTTATGAAAACCGGGAAAAATATCATTTGACTTCTTTTTTTATTTATCTCCTGCCCGGATTTGTTATTTTCAACATATTAACCCTTGGCTGGGTCAGGATTGCGAGTATTTTGGCCGCCATAACTGTAATCCTGGAGGTCTCATTCCTGATGGCATTCACGATGTGGCTCGCTCATGTTGTCCGACTGAAAACCGGCAATATTGCAGGCTTTATCTCATTGCTGGCTTTCTGGCTCACATTTGAATTTCTGTGTCTGAATATTGACCTGCTTTCCCCATGGGTAAATCTGGGCAACGGCCTTTCAAAAGATATTTTGTTTATTCAGTGGTATGAGGCATCCGGAGTTGGAGGAGGGACACTCTGGATCCTGACCTCAAACCTGCTTGTTGCTATCTTGCTTATTAAACTTTTAAAAAGACAAAAGGGAAGCATGATTATTGCTGTAATCTGGCTGTTAACCTTTATAATCCCTTCAATAATTTCATTTGCAAGGTTCTATATGATAAAGCCTTCTGAAAAGAAGATAAGCGAAGTACTTATCATTCAGCCTAATGTAGATCCATATACCGAAAAATTCATCATTCCTTTTGAGGAGCAGCTTGGTAAAGTGCTTGAAATGGCAGGACGTGAAGTCACGGAAAATACTGAATGGGTAATTACCCCTGAGACCACTGTGGATGATCCTATTAATGTCAATGATCTCCATCAGAACGGATACATCAGTATGATAAAGGAGTTCATAGCCCTTAATCCGGGGGTTTGCATGATAACCGGCATGGTCAGCTATTCTACTTATGAACAGTCATCAGGAGCATTAGAAAATGATCCGGCAGGTGGCCAAAATAAAAGACCTCATGCAAAATATTTTAATTCTGCTTTTAAGATAGATACAGGGAAATCCATTGAAATCTATCATAAATCAAAACTTGTGGCAGGAGTCGAGAATCAGTTAATAAAAGTGCCCGACGGATTGATGAACAGAATATTTCCCAATATGGGCGGTACCAAAGGATATGAAATTCAAAAGGAAAGAACATGCTTTACCCATTCCGGAACAGGAGAATCGGCAGCCCCGGTAATATGTTATGAATCGGTATTCGGTAAATATGTTACAGAATATGTGAAGGAAGGAGCAAACGCAATATTCATAATAACAAATGATGGCTGGTGGAAAAATACAAATGGCTTCAAACATCATCTTTCTTATGCTTCACTGAGAGCAATCGAAACCCGCAGACCTGTTGCAAGAGCCGCTAATACCGGTATCTCATGTTTAATAGATTTCAAAGGCAGAATAACTCAAAAAACCGGTTGGTGGACCCGGGAAACCCTAAAAGGAAGGATAATTCCCGAAGAGCATATCACCTTTTACTCCAGACATGGTGATTATATCATGATAATATCTTTTTTTATCAGCATCATAATCTTCTTATTTGTTTTTATCATAAAACCTGTTATAAAAAAATACGGATGATGGTGCAACTACTTCGGCGTCATTTTGTCTTTAGTAAAAGTTAATTTCGAAAGTGAATAATCAGACTTTTTATATTCATGAAAAACTGGTTGAAGATTGTATTAAGGGCAACAGCAAAGCCCAGTTTAAACTCTATCAGCAATATGCAAAAGCCATGTTTAATCTTGCTTACAGGTTTGTGAATAACCGTGAAGACGCAGAGGATATACTTCAGGAAACATTCACTGATTGTTTCAGGAGTATCGGATCGTTTAGATTTGAGTCAACTATAGGCGCATGGATTAAGGCTACTTTAATTAACCACTGCATAAATCATCTGAAAAAAAGGAAAATAGATCTTCAGTATTATGATACTGTTCCGGAACCGGCAGGTGAAGATGAGGAAGAAACAGAATTTAACATTTCCGAGATATTCAGGGGAATAGAGAAGCTTCCCGATGGTTACAGGATCATCCTAACCCTCTACTTGCTTGAAGGTTATGATCATTCAGAAATTTCCCAGATACTGGGAATTTCTGAATCGACTTCAAAATCGCAGTATTCGAGAGCAAAAGATAAACTAAGAAGAATGTTAAAAAATAAACGCTATGGATAATCTTGAAAAATATATAAAAGAAAACAGGAATGACCTTGACAAATATTCACCTTCACCATCGGTATGGCAAGGAATACGTTCAGGGATGAAGAATAGTAAAAGGTCCTTATTAATAAGGTTTTCAGCAGCTGCAATGATTACTGTCATCCTGGGAACTGCGGCATTCTTTTATGTATGGTATAACAGAACTTCTTCAATGACTTATAAGGGAGTTAAGAATAATACATATTTTATGCCTGATCCTCAACTGAAAGAGACTGAAATATACTACAATAACCTGATTAATGAGCTCTACACCAAAGCAACATCGCTTACGAACCTCCATCCGGATATTGATAAGGAGCTTTTCAATGATCTGACCCAACTCGATAGTATTTATGCTGAAATTAAAAAGGATCTCAAAGATAACATTGCCAATCAGGAAGTTATCGAGGCTTTAATAAATAACTACAGGATAAGGATACGCATGCTTGAGGAGATACTTGATATTCTGAAACAAAATGAAAATGGTCACGAAAAGAACAATAACCATGTATTATAAATTTACTGCCACAATACTGATATCCCTGTGTCTGTCTGAAATTATGACCGGACAGCCCTTCTCAGAAAAAAGAACGTTCATGAAATCTGTTTCTGTAAACAGGGAGACCACCCTTGAAATAAGCAATAAATACGGGAACATCCACATTACACCGGGCAATTCCGATTCCGTAACAATCAGTGTTGATGTGGAGGCTGTTGCATCAAACCAGGACAGGCCCGCGAAAATGTTAAAAGGAATTGATATAAATATTACAGAAACAAGCTTCCTTGTAAGGGCCGAAACGCAATTTTCACAGAACATCAATTTGCTTTTCGAAAGTTTCAAAGGTATGACTAACAAGCTGATACCATATGATTCAAAAATTCAGATCAATTATTTCATTACAGTACCGGAATTTCTGAATATCAGAATTATAAACAAATATGGTGATGTCTATATTGAGAATAATACCGGCAATTTTTCACTTGACCTTTCAAACGGATCATTCAAAGCAAATTCCCTGGAGAAGACAGCCAGGATCAAAATGAACTTCTGCAATGCAACAATCAACTCGATTAACGATGGTTATTTTGACGCCTCATTTTCAGATGTGGTTATCGGGGGATCAAAAAACCTTATTATAACCTCGATCTCTTCACGGTTCGATCTGAAAAAGGCAGGGAATATCGACACCAGATCAAGAAGAGACAAATTCTACATAGGAACAGCCGGATCGGTAAAAGGCAATTCCTACTTTACCGATTACAGGATCGATGAACTTGACAGAGAGCTTAATATTGTCTCAAAATATGGAACAATAAGCGTTGATCATATTGGTAAAAGTATCGAAATGATCAACTTGAATTCAGGATATACAGATATTTATCTTACTTTCGATCCTTCAGCATCGTATAATCTGGATATCAGGCACACAAATACTTTTCTTACATTACCCGGACAAAATATAAAGGTTGAAAAGAAATCTATTAATGAAGAAAAGAAAGAGTATGCTACATTTGGTACCATTGGTAGAAATCCCGGAAATGTGAAAGTTCAGATTGATGCCAACAGGGGTAATATTCATATTAAATAGTGCCCGGACTTTTCCTGAATAATTCCACTCCTTCATCGAGCCATTTCTTGTACTCTTCAACATTAAAGTTGGTTGGCATTGGCCTGTTCAGGGGATTGCCATCGTGATCTGTTATCACGTAAAGAGGAAGTGCATTAGTTTTGAATTTTGATATCTCCAGATCTTCATTGATTTTACCTATGGTTTTCTTAATCTTGCCGTCAACTGAAGAGGTTATCCATTCATCCTCCTGTAACTGGGTCCTGTCATCAACATAAAGGGCGACTATCACAAAATTATCCCTGAGCCTTTTTAATACTTCCGGATCGGACCATACCCTGGCTTCCATCAACTTACAATTGGCACATGCATGTCCCTTAAAATCGAGTAAAACCGGTTTGTTCTGCTCTTTCGCACAGACAAGTCCCTGCTTATAATCATAATATCCCTGAAGACCATGCGGCATCTTAAATATGTTTCCATGTTTTGGTTCCGAACACCGGGCACTTGAAAATATGCTGCCCTGCAAAACAGGCACCGAGATGCTTCTGTCATCTGCTGAAAACTTTGATAAATTAATTCTCGATGATTCCGGTGAAGGAAGCAGGGCTGACAATCCTTTCAGTGGAGCTCCGAATAATCCCGGGACCAGATATATAACGAATGTAAAAACAGCAATTATTAAGAATAATCTGAATGTGCCAATGTAAGGAAGATCATTATCATGGGGAAATCTTATTTTTCCCATCAGATAGAGTCCCATCAGAGAAAATATCACAATCCAAATCGCAAGGTAAATATCTCTTGTCAGGATATTAAAGGAGTAAACACTATCTATGGTCATCAGGAATTTCATACTGAATGCCAGCATAATAAAACCAAGAACTACTTTGACTGAGTTCAGCCAGCCGCCCGATTTGGGTAATCTGTTCAGTACCGACGGGAAAAGGGCAAAGATTGTAAAAGGAAGTGCAAACGCCAGTCCAAATCCGAACATACCTACAGTCGGCCGCAGGACATCCCCGCTGGCAGCTTCAACAAGCAGCACCCCTATTATAGGGCCCGTGCAGGAGAAAGATACTATTACAGTGGTCAGACCCATGAAAAATGAAGCCAGTATTCCTCCCTTGTCAACTTTCGAGTCAGCACTTGCGACCCATTTATTTGGGAGTATTATCTCGAATGCGCCGAAAAATGACGTGGCAAATACAATAAACAGTGTAAAGAAGATAATATTTGGGATCCAGTGTGTGCTCAGCGTATTTGCAAAACCCGCTCCTGCACTAGTGAGAGATACAATAATGCCGAGTAATGAATAGATAATAACTATAGAAAAGCCGAAAATTATTGCTTTAAAAACAGCCTTTCTCCTGTTTTCTGATCCCTGCGAAAAGAAGGCAACAGTCATGGGGATCATCGGAAAAACACATGGTGTGAATATCCCTGCAAAACCGGCAAGCATTGAAACCAGAAAGAACTTAAGCAATCCCCGGCCGGATTTTGGGACTTCAGCAGATTTTTTGCTGAGGGACGGAGAAGACAGATCCTGTGTTCTTTCACCTATCCTGATTTTAAATTCGACATCTTTCGGCGGTGAACAAGTAGTATTGTTGCAAGCCATATAATTTACTGCTCCGCTGACAGTGAATGACGGACTTATCGCGGTAATCCTTTGCCGGAACTCAGCCATGTCGCTGAATGTACTGATTCTGAAGCCGAAAGCCTCATCAAATATCTCTTCAGGCTTTGTAACCTCAAATGCGTTGCCGTCAGGTATAAACTCATCAGTTGTAAATATCTCAACTGACGTAGGTATGGGTCCGCCTTCAGGAATATTCATGGAATAAATATGAGAGCCCTTCTCAATAAAAGCAGTAATGATTATCTCGTAGTTCTTTTCTCCTGTTTTTTCAACCCTGAAATCCCAGGTAACGGGATCGTATATCTGAGCCTGTGAGGCTAAGGAAAAAACAACCAGAATAATTAAATATAGTAGTTTCCGGATCATAATAACTGGCAGATAATTTTATGCAAAGCTAACAAATCACATAAATTAATAACGGTTAATATTAACAGATAGTTCAAACCAGTAAATTGGTTTATGCCAGGTCTATCTCGTTATCAAACCTGTCATAAAAGTGGTATTCGAGCATGTGATATGATGTTATTGCCTGGACCGTCAGGCGGATCCTGTATTTCAGGTCCCATTTTAGATAAATCGGAATTATTCCCTTTTTAAGATACGAAGCTACGAATGGATGGACATTAAGCAATATATTGCGGGTTTTTATCTTGCCGACAATAAAGGATAAAGCTCTTTCAAGTTCATCAACAAAAAGAATGGTTGGCTTTGTTTCTCCTGTTCCCTGACAGGAGGGACATTTTTCATTTGTGACAATATTCATTTCTGGTCTCACTCTCTGCCTTGTTATTTGCATGAGTCCGAATTTTGAAAGCTGAAGTATATTGTGTTTGGTCCTGTCGTTTGCCATTATCTCTTTCATCCTGTCATAAAGCAATTGCTTATTCTCTGCCGACTGCATATCAATGAAATCAACCACAATTATGCCTCCCATGTCTCTGAGTCTTAGTTGTCTGGCAATTTCGGTCGCTGCTTCCAGGTTTACTTCAAGTGCGTTTGTTTCCTGGTCGTTACCCGATCTTGATCTGTTCCCGCTGTTTACATCAATAACATGAAGTGCTTCAGTATGCTCTATTATCAGGTATGCTCCATGCTTAAAAGAGACTGTTTTGCCAAAAAGAGCTTTAATCTGCTTGTTAATCCCAAAATGGTCAAAAACAGGCAGGGTCCCTTTATATAGTTTAACTATCTTCTCTTTCTCAGGTGCGATTCCCCTGATGTATTTCCTTATATCATCTGCCAGCGACTGATCGTTGCAATGGATGCTGTTAAAGGTGACATTAAGCATATCTCTTATGATAGTCGATGTCCTGCTCATTTCCCCGATGAACAACCTGGGCGATTTGATCTCCTTTTTTATGGATGTGAAGGAGGATTCCCAATTCTTTACCAGTTCGCGAAGTTCAGAATCGAGCACAGCAACTTTTTTACCTTCAGCGGCTGTTCTTACTATAACACCATAGTTTTTCGGTTTTATACTCTGGATAAGGGTTTTCAGCCGGTTCTTCTCTTCAAGGCTTTCAATTTTGGATGAAATCGATACTTTATCGGAAAATGGCATGAGGACAAGGTTCCTTCCGGCCAAAGATATCTCGGAAGAGAGTCTTGGGCCCTTTGTTGAGATAGGTTCCTTGGTCACCTGAACAATCACTGTTTGTCCTGCTGTAAGAACATCATTAATTTTACCGTCCTTATCGATGTCCTCTTCAGATTTGAATTTGTGCAAAGGTTGTACCCTCCCCTGTCTCTGCACGGCTGAAGAGTAATACTTATGCTGTGTGCGAAACTGTGCCCCCAGGTCAAGATAATGGAGAAAAGCATCACGTTCATAACCAACATTGATAAACGCGGCATTCAGTCCGGGCATTATCTTTTTAACCTTACCCAGGTAGATATCACCAACAGAAAATCTTACATTGCGCTTTTCCTTGTTTAACTCAATTAACTGCTTATCTTCCAGCAGGGCCAAAGAGACTTCAGAATCACCGACATCAATGATTAAATCCTTGTTCACCACTTCACATATTAATCTGAATTACTATACCATCAACAACTACCGACATAATAATATAAGAAACCTAAAGATCATCGGACCTTTAGGTTAATATATCTTAATATTGACCACTCTATGATCTTCTACTTCTTCTTATGTCTGTTCTTCCTCAAACGCTTCTTGCGCTTGTGAGTGGCCATTTTATGTCTCTTTCTTTTCTTACCGCTTGGCATAGAGGATTACTTCTTGGCGTGAGATTTTACTTTGTTTATGAAAGATTTTGCCGGTTTGAATGCCGGAATATTATGCGCTGGAATGATAATGGTAGTGTTCTTTGAAATATTCCTTGCAGTTTTCTTAGCTCTTTTCTTAACAATAAAGCTACCGAAGCCCCTGAGATAAACGTTGTTCCCGGCTACCATAGAGTGCTTTACGGTTTCCATTAAGGCTTCCACAGTTTTCTGAACTGTTACCTTTTCAATACCAGTGTTCT
>DCVC01000017.1 GCA_002328625.1 Bacteroidales bacterium UBA2198 | reverse complement strand
TATCGAGGATACCAGCAGCAAAGAAATAATCAAATTTTTCATGTGTAAATAATTTTGATTTTAAAGTCACATGGAACCCACATGTGTCAATAATTTTCACTCTTGTTTGTCCTGATTAATCGGGATGTGGGTTTCATACCTGTAATATTTAATTTACATACCTACCGGAAGGTATGTTTTTTGGTTAAAATTTTTTATGTTTTAATCATGCTATAAACTGTATTCCACATCGTAAATATTTCACCATGCATCTCCTCAAACCGTCCTTCGAGCATTGAATGCATTCCTAAACCATCGTTAATACTTATAAAAGCCTTAGCCAAATGCTTGCTGTTGAATTCCTTCCTGATCTCTCCGCTTGCCTTTGCATTGTTAATCACTTCTTCCCAGACTTTTCTTTCGTTTTGGTGAACCTCCTTTAACTTTTCAGAAAAATCAGGAAAAATTTTCAGAGCATCGAATAATATCTGATAGTAAGAGATCCCGGATTTATTGCTCTTTGAATAAATCTGTTGTTGCATTTTATCCATATAGGCAATTAGTTCCTCCAGATAATCATACATGAACTGTTTAAGATTGGAGCGTGAACAACCTTCGTAAAATCTGTCACTTCCTGCAAGAAGATAGTTATCAACAATTTGCCGGAACATATCCTCCTTGCTTGTAAAATGGTGGTAGAAAGCACCTTTGGTTAATCCTACTGCATCTGATATATCCTTCAGCGAAACTTCCTTGTACCCTCTTTCCAAAAACATGTTAAATGCGACTTGCAATATTTTTTCCTTTGTATCCATAATTTTCATTTAAAAAATACCTACCGTTCAGTATGTAAAGTAACAACATTTTTTTTGAAATGTCAAGTATATTTCAAACTTTTTTTTTCCGGGGGTACTTTTTAGCATGAACACCAACAGGGAGTCTCTTGAATAAATGTCATTTAAACTTCGGAACGAAGTCAGCAAAGATGAAGACTTATTGGAATTCGAGTTTTGAGTCCTATATACTATAAGGTAATCGAATTGATAAAATCATCCCTCGTGAAACAGGATTCTAATCTGATATCAAACAAATTTTTTATTGACCTTTTTGAATTAAACTGATCGTTTATTGCAATTTATCTACTACTTTTTGTACTGCTAATGAAAATAGCTTGTAAATACCTGATTTACATAACTACTTTATTTTGGTAGTCGTAATGAGAAGACCCTACCCATTAGAATTTGTATTTCATGCCAACAATTACGGTTTGAGTTTTCGCATAATTTATTTTGTGAAGATTTAAATCATCGCCAGATAAAGTTGTCTCTATGGCGAAAGTGTTGAGAATATCATTCGCATTCAGGTAGATTTCCCACTTTTCATCCGTAAACTTTTTTGAAACTCCAAAATCAATAGAATATCTGTCTTCAACTACACCCTGCGGAACTATATCAGGAGCATAATAAATTCCTGTCACCTGAAAAGAGATTTCCTTCTGCAGTTCAAAATTTGCATTTACCTTCAGGTTCCAGGTGTTGCTTTGGGTTTCAGGGAATGTAAAAGGCTGGGGATATGGATAATAATTTGTTCCCCCGCATGCATTTAAGATATTTTGATACCAGTTAAAACTGCTGCTTAATTTAACCCATTTTGCAAATTCATGCTCTGCAAAAATTTCAAATCCTGTGTTATAACCCTTTCCAAGATTTTGAGGAATAGCATTAACAACATTATATTGAGATAATGTATCCGCGGTATAAATGCGAGAGAAAATGTCGGAAATCTGACGATGAAACAATGAAATATAGGCAGAGCCAGTTTCCCAATTGTGCTTATAAGCCAATTCGAAGGTCTGTGTATATTGTGGGCGCAGGAATGGATTTCCGGTTTTAAGTATTTCGGGGTCATCATATTTCGGAAATGGACGCAAATCAAATTCAGTCGGGCGGTCAATCCTTTTATTAATAAATGCCGATAAACGATTTTGGTCGTTAATCTTATAAGTGAACCTTACATTTGGGAACAAATTAAAATAATTGTATTTATCGTTCTCGTTCAGGTAAATGTTGGCAGGGTCTGTTTCATATTTTATAAACGACTGTTCGGCACGTATACCGCCTTCAATTTCAATTTTCTTCGATTCAAAAATATAATTGACATAACCTGCAATTACGTCTTCATAATAGTCGGAAAAACTCCCGACATTCGGGTCAAGAATTGAGTTTTCACCCATTGTTTCACTGTAAGTAATGGGCAGGTGACGCAGGTTAACTTTTATACCTGACTCAACTCGACCCGCTTTGAGAGGTTTGGTATAATCAACGTTTATGCTGTGTACAAATTCTTTTGCAAACAGGTGTGTCTGGTCGGTAGACTGACGAACTGCACTTGAATCTGTAAATGGGAATAATTCATCCTCTCCACCACCAGTATAGATATATCCGAAATCTATATTATGTCCGGGTTGTTCAAACTTATGGTTGTATTGCATTGAAAAATTGATAAATTTTGTGTCTTCGTCCTCTGCCCATTGCCACAGCCTGTACCTTTGATTGCTGTTCAGATAATAATATGGAACATCGCCACGGTCAATGTGGTACTCATCTTCCCATAAGGCGTAAAATGTCAGAGTGTTATTATCATTTAAATACCAATCTGCTCCCGCTTTAATATTATAAAGTTGCTGTGAACGATTTTCAAGAAATTGCGATTGAATGTCAGGTGTAACACCATCAAAGTATTTACGGGTACTAAATTCATTCGTATTCACTCTCTTTCTCACCATTCCGTCGCTTTGAAGGAAAATGTTCACTTTTTTCGCTCTATAGTTAATTGACAGATTAGGTGATAACTTTGGCGTGAAACTATACTTATCCATTATTGCCGGCAAATTTTCTTTTCGGGTTGTCATTTCACCCACACCTGCAGATAAGCCAATTTCACCATTAAAGCCGTACGCGTGCTCTTTCTTATAAATAATATTAACAATTCCAGCCATACCTTTTGCATCATATTTTGCTGATGGATTATTGATTATCTCGATACGTTCGATATTTGAAGCAGGAATATTATCTAATCCCTTCTGGTTTTCGTATCCCGTCAGGCTTGATTGTTTATTGTCAATCAATACAGTCACTTTGTCGCTTCCTCTTAAATATATTTTACCTTCAGTGTCGACCGTAATCCCCGGGAGATTCTGAATGGCTTTCAACAGAGACCCACCAGTTTGCGAAATATTGTTATCAATCGTGAATGACTTTTTCTCAAGTGTTGCAGAAACAGTTACTCTCTCCCCCTTAACCTGCACTTCTCCCAATTGGCTGACAGATGGTTCAAGTTCAATTTTACCAATATCATAATTATTGTTAAGTGTTCCTATCAGAATCTCTTTAGTATATGACTGGAAACCAACAAATGAGATAGTTATCAGATAATTGCCAGATTTCAGGTCTTTCAGAATAAAAATGCCCTTTTCGTCCGTTATTGTACCAGATACAAAATTTTTGTCAGTTCTGTTTGTTAAAGATACACTTGAAAATGGAAGTGTCTCATTTGTGGACTTATCAACCACCCTACCTGAAATAATTGCAGTATTTTGACCAGATAAGATAGCATTACAAAAAATCAGAATAGCAAAGAGTGTATATTTCATATAATTGGGTTATAAAAATAAGGGTGTCTAAAGATACTGAAGATATAGAAAATAATTCCTTTTTCTTTTAAGAAGTACCTATCTCAAAAACACACACCACGGCATAATCATGCTTCCTCATCGCCAACGGGGTGAGAAGACTGCTCTCCGTCTGTTGGCGGATCGCGGACTTCCATGGAGTGACATTTTTATGGGCGTTGCAGGATTTCTGAAGACCAACTGATAACATTATAAAATCACAAGTTTGAACTGAATCATCAGGAATCATCCGTAAGATGATACTGCTACAATGTTTCACCGGAGTTCGTTTTGATGATATAAAAAGAATCCGGCCTGAAAATATCGAAAGTGACTTTCTGATATTTAAACCTAAGAAGACCGAAATATTTGATGTCGAAGTCGAACAACCCCTCAATCGATATGCAAAAGAGTTATTGGAAGAGGTCAATTATGATACTTCCTGCTATAAACTGACAAACCAGGCGCACAACCGAGGAATAGAAGATCTTTTAAAAATCCTGGCTGCAAAAGAGGAATATAAAGATCTGAAATTCAAAACCGATCATACCAGTCACAATTTCCGGGACACTTTTATTTCATTGGCAGTCATTAAAGGAGTAAACTGGAAAAGCATACTGAAATGGGTCGGCCAATCTCCATATAGCATTATGGATCGATACATTCATCTGACAGAGCCGTTTGAAGAGAGCGAGATGAAAAAGATGTTTGGATAATTTATCAACATAGCTTATACTCAATATCCCTATAACGGCTGATTGTATGTAATTTAAATCTTCTTTCCGATATAAAATACATAACCGTAATAGGCTTTGTATTTGTAATATAACTCTGCTTCGTAACGCTGATAAGCTATAAATTCTTCTGCGGTTTTGTTGCCGGTATATTTTTTCAGAAAAGATGCGTGAGTCTTTTCCATAATGGAATAGTAGTTTGTCCAACAACTTTCGGGTACGACAAAAGTAGCAATCGGAAGGTAACCTGCTTTTTGCATTTGAGCAACCTTGTTCGGTATTGTATCTATTTCTGAATAGGCCTTTTGCCAAAATTCCTGAATCTCGGCAGGTCGTTCTTCGGTAAACCAGGTGTTTTCTGTAACTGCGATATACCCGCCCTGTCTCAGAAATTTTCTCCACTCGTTTAGTCCACGCCTGAATCCAATGTTGTAAATCGCACCTTCCGACCAGATCAAGTCTAAGTCTTCCTCCTGAAACGGAAGATCCTCCATATTGCCGACAATACCTTTCATTCTGTCGTGGAGATTTATATTTTGGGCGTTCTGGTTGAATTGATTAATAAAACCTGACCACGAATCAATACCTTTGATTTCGCAAGGAATATTTTGTGCCAGCACCATTGTTTGACCGCCTGTACCGCAACCAATATCAGCGACTTTGGATTTTTCAGTGAGGCCGTCAATAAAACTCAATGCTTTGAGAGTTATTTCCGGACTTCCTGGACCTTGTCTTTCCACATTTGAGAAATATTCGTAAATGACATTTAAGTCAAATTCGTGAATTGTTTGTTTTTCTTTGCTCATGACATATATTATTTTTTGGTAATTTTTAATATTTTACTCTGATAGGGTTTCAATAACTTGATTTAATGCCTTGTTGAACTCATCAGGCTTATTCATCATAAGAAAATGGTCGGCATTTTTTATTTCGATAGCATCAAAAGAGTGCATATGGCGTCGGTTTGCCTCAAAATCAACTGGCCATAAATCTCCTTTTACCACGTAAACAGGTATAGGAAGATCATCAAAAATTTTAGCTGCTTCACCAGTAACAAATGGTAAAAGTGATTCTTCCATTGAACTAAGAGCGACATGTTGAGGTGCTGCAGCCATATCTGCAATAATCCACTCACAAAGTAGTGGATTTGTGTCAGGATTAAGCATTTGTTGAACAAACTGACGTGTTCCGGCTTGGAAATTTTCCCGAAATGGAGCCATCATCGCATTTAGCTCTTCAAGACTAAAAGGATATTCAATATCTTCGAAAGTATCGACGCCAATATTACCTTTCACTTGCCCGGGCATTAACCGTGAAGCTTCTGCAATTACAGGTCCGCCCATTGAATGCCCTATTAATATTACATTTTGGCATCCTGCTGCTTCAACTACCGCTTTAACATCTTCACCAAACGATTTCATTGAGTATTTTTCACGGGTCATTCCGGAGTGACCATGCCCTGCAAGATCAATTAAAATAATTCTATAGTCTTTAGAAAAAAATGGAACCTGTTTTTTCCAATATCTGGAATCACAACTCCATCCATGAACAAATACTAGTGAGGGGTCTCCTGACCCATACACTTCATATGAAATTTGAGTCCCATCATTTGATTCTACAATTTGAGGCCAGCCTGTTTGGGCTTTAACATTAAAAACAAAGAATAAAAAAGCCAGTACAGTTATAGCACACAGAAATTTGCTAAAAAAAATTTGTTTAGTATCACTTTTTTTCATGATCTTCAAAGTATGTCCAAGGTCAGATTATCCGTGTTAGCGGTTTGCAACATTTTAATTATTGATTAGGCTTAAGTCTTTAGAGAAGAAGAATTTTTTGTCTTTTATTGTTAGATATCCTGCTAGAATTAAAAGGAGTATAGTCTGGATAATTTTACTGTCAGGGTGAGTAGCAAAAATCTCATTAAAAAAGACAGCTGTTATATGAAAAATAATAGGTAGCAAAACATTTCTTTTGGTTTTATAGTATAACCAGTTCATGATCAAGACGTATGGGATAATACTAATCATGAAGTTTAAACTGTAAATCCAACCGGATTCAACAAGGTTTGCCTGATAATAATCTTTAATTGTCGACAAGGGAACATGCCAGAATGCCCAGTAGGCTCCAAAAATCAATGAGGTATAGAATAGATTGAATTTATTTCTCAGACAATCTGTGCCATAAGAATGCCATGCAAGTTCTTCAAATATTGGGGCTATGATCAGTAAGAACCAAACAGGAAGAACTCCTGAGGTAAAACTAAAATGTCCAGTGATTACAAACTGATTTTGACTATATCCAAATAGTACAGAAATTGCCATTGCGATTAGTATGCTGGCAAGCATAATGGAGAAGGTAAGGAAAATGTACCAAGGATTAATAGTTCTGAAATTAAAGAATCTGTTATAAAAGTCCTTACGTAGATCAGGATTGTGATTCATAAGCAAAAATGCAATTATCATTGGGCTAACAAGTCCAACAAGAGCAAGCATTATGGCAATATTCATGTTCAATTCTACATTTGAAGGCAGGTGGCTTATATAGCCAGCAGCGAACCAGAAGGTCCATGGGAGAATTGTTGATAGAAGGTAGAAAAGACCTGGCTTTTTGTAGTTATTAATCATATTATCAGGGGTAAGAGGCATCTTAATCTATGACGAAAGGAATTTTTCCGATATTTTTTCTTTTCAGAGTAGTGAAAGAAGTTTTTAAAACTTCATTTTTCGAAATTCTGGTAGTTATTTGACCTTTAGTTACGACGTTTATAATAAAAACAGTCACGTACAACAATATAGTTAATGTAAGATTAGATATTATGACATCAACACCACTTTCGATAGTTGATTGAAAAATTAAAGCACTGGCTGTTAAAGACATATGCATAAGCATTATTAAAAGCAACTTTGAGTACGGTCGTAAACCCATGTCATCAGGATTCTGAAAGCTGGCAAATGGGTTAAAAGCCGGGCCATCAGTAATAATATTAAAGGAATCATTCCTGAAGGATCCTTAATCGTAAAAAGAGGAAAAGGCAAGATACCCCATACTATCCCGACAAATAGTCCTGTGGTGATAATATTAAATCTTGCTCTTAGTTTTGGAATCGCAAAACCAGTCCACCCAAGTTCTTCGAAAAATCCCACCATAATTGCCCCGGCAATGCCTCCAATAATCAACATCCATTTCCCCTCTGATGAAAAGATTACAGGAATGAATTTTGGAGAAGATAAGGAAAGAATCAGGAAGGTCACAATAGTTACTACAGGTGCGGTAAAAAGAGCAATCAGATAGAATCTGAATTTGACCTTCCACTTTACTAATCTGGATACCAGTTTTTTAAAGCCACCTCTACCATCAATCAGGTAAATTGAAAGTATGCCGGCTATTGAAGGGCCAGCACACATTGCTATAAATAACAATGGCATTTGATTATCAGATGGGGCAGTTTTCCCCAGAAACCCGGCAACACCAATAATGGGTAAAAGGCTCAACCATGAAATAATGCATGCCAGAGTAAAATACAGTATTACTGGTATTTGTTTGATAAAATCTTTCATGACTATTTACTGTTTTCCATTGTCAGTGGTACCAGTTTATATGTACGCTACACTCACACTCCGGGTGCTCTCAAACTGAATGGTACTAAAAGTTTTTTTGTTTTGCGTTCAACCAGGACGACCACTGCGGCTATCACCCAAAAGACGGCGGCAATTGCCAGACTGTATACAAATACGGTCCAGCCGGTCATCGCGGTAGGAGCAAAGGTGATTGAACAGGCGGTCAGGCTGAAATGCATCACCATCATTAAAGACAGGCTTCCGGTGCGCTCGTATACCCACACCATTAATATCCGGAAAGGCGGCAGCTGGCCGATCAAGAAACTGAGACCGGATAGGACCGCGTAAAGAACGATAGGGATCTCACCTGCGTAAGTTTTTATCGCCCATATGTCATTGGCCATGATGTGCCAGGCGCCCCAAATAAGGCCAACGATCAAACCGACCTTGAGGGGGCTGAATCGCTGCCTCATCTCCGGGATGACAAAACCAAACCAGCCCACCTCCTCCAAAATTCCGACCATAATCCCCGACATAATACCAAGAAAGAGCAGCGAAGGGCCATCTGACACAGTCAGAAAGCCAGGAAGATATACCGGGGAAATGAGAGATAAAATCAATTGTGTTAACGCGAACACTGCCGGTGCGAGCATGAGCGCGACCGCATACCAGACCAGGCTGAACCGCCACTTGAACAGCCGGCAGGCTAGGTTCCGGTAACCAGCTCGGCCGTTGACTAGGCCTATCATCACCAACCCAGAGATACACGGACCTAGCAGAAATGCCATTATCGCCAGCGGCATCTGCGCCTGGGCCTCGGCCACCGTGGTAGGCATTCCGTTGATTGCCATCAAAACAAGAATAGCGCCCCATGAGATCAGGAAGGTAAGAATGTAGTAGGACAGGATCGAGTTCTTTTTAATTAAGTTCATGATTTTCCGGGTCTGATACCATTTACTGGTTCTCATTTGATTAATAACGAGCGGAAGAGCGACCAGACAACCCACAATTACGGGTAGCCCCCACATCGCATGCAGCCAGTGAAATTCCTGTAAAATAATAATCTCGGTGATGAACCAGATAGCTAATCCCCCAAGGGCAAGGCCTGTAAGGAGCCAACCGATCTGAGATCTTCGCAGTACGGCTACAAAAGCTGTCATATTAAGTATTCCCAATCCGATCAACATAATTCCAGGGATCAGGAAATCGGGGAAGAAACCATTCATAATAGAGATGGACATGTTCATAAACCTGCCGTCAGGAGATGCTGCCAGAAGGCTTCCGCCCGAAAGTGCACCGGCTGCTTCGTATCCAAGAATAACAAGCAGGACAATACGCTGCCAGATCCTCAATGGATATTCCTTTTTTAAAATCACTTTTCTGTTTCCCATGTCTGATCATTTTTCATGTAATGTTTTGTTCTTTTCACCTGATCTGAAACTGTTCCGGAAACTAACAGTTTTTACAGCGTTAGTCTTGTAAATGGTTCTCGTTAAATATTATAAGACAAAGCTATGGCTGGAATATAAGAAAAAGAAACAATTTAAGGTGAACCGGTGCTTTCACCTGTTAAATGCCTGAAAGGTTCTATTGGAGAATTTCTAAAGAACAGAAGTCAAAAGGGGGGCGTGGGAAGGCGAAAATTTAAACAGTTAAACGTAAAATTCAATCAAAGTTCAGAATAGTATCATATACTCTTTCCTTTATTTCATCAGTACCAGGGCAAAGCTCTTTGGTTGTGAAACTGCCATCCTCAATTTTAATTCTTTCAAAAACCATAAGGTAAAGGTTAAAAATGATCTCGAGACTAAGTTTGTATCTGGGTTCCAGTAATGGTTGAATTGATTGTAGAACCTCATTTGTTTTCTTACGATAATTATCGGCCAGAGCATAGTAATGCCGGATAAGATTCCGGAATTTATCGTTTACAGCTGCACCTTCAGCAAATTCACGCAGAGATTCCCTTGTAAGGCCATATTTAAAAATCAGTTCGTCAGCAAAATAATTGAGATTATTCATTTGATCTTTCTGGAAATCGCGTATTATATGGACAATATAGCTGAAAAAAGCACAGGGGGTGGAAGCCCATTTAACGTCAAACAGCGGATTTACATATACTCCGTTCACTCTTCTTATGCTGTTCAGATGCACAAATATAGAGGCCGGGGCCACAGAAGCTCCAAAAGAGTACTCAATAAACGATTCTATTGTGGCAAATCCGTTATGGTCAGTGTCATAAATCATGGATTTAGCAAAAGCTTCCAGCGGCCATGAGGGAATAATAAATCTATCTACGGCTTTTATCAGCTCTTCCCCGATTGAACTATTTCCATTTGAATCATAAATAATTCTTAACCACTTGTCAATTTCAGACTTTAAATGTTTACTGCCATCATCTGTAATAATTTTGTTTTCTGCTTTAAAGTTGTCTATAAGATCATCCAGCATTCGCATTAATCTGTAACATACTTTAGCAGCGAGAAACCTCTCTTCCTCCCAGAAATTAGCAGCGATAAGAATATTCGGGTGATCCTTGATCCTGTTAAAATCAATGGTATTGAATACATCGAGGAACTTTTGAGTTTGTGAATTCATCGGTTTTTACTTATTTAAATATCCTGAAATAATTGATGTCCATTATATTTTGTAAGATTTTTTTCTCCTTCGTTCACAGGCTGACAATTAAGTTATCAATTCATTGCAGGTACGCCGGCGGCAGAAGACCCACCAGTGAATCCCTGATCTGGAGTAGTAATTGCTCAGGTCCAGCTTTCCGGTTCTGATTTCTCCTGCGAATGACAGTTCGGATAATTTCTTCAAGTTTTTAAGTTGCCTGGTCATCATTATTTTATTGACCACGGAAAAAACATGAAAAAATCCCCTGGAGAAGATATCGTGTCTGATGTAACCTGTTACTTTACACCATAAATTAGCCTTACTCCCTTGCCCGGCTATTCTATATTCAATAAAAAGTCCTCTCAGGCACAAGTTAAAGGGTGGATTGATAGGTTCACAGAAACGACAAGCTATGAAAGAGTCTTCCTTGAATTCTGTTACATGAAAAGCAAGCAGAAAATGTGTATTAACCTTCAGGGGAGGTAGATTCTTAATTATGAAATCAGGTGATTTCATTCTTCTGTTATCAATGAAGTCATAACTGTACGGAGCAACTCTTAATTGTCTTAACCACAAGAAAATATGATGAGGTCGAGCTTGTATTTCAACAGAACGTATCAGCTCCTTGCGTTCAGTATCAGAGATATTGAGTAAGGAATCGATAAAAAAACATGGTTCAGAAAGAGATTTTTTCTTCATTAAATCTCCGGCTTTACTCTATTTAAACAAAGGCAATAATTATCTTTTAGTTCATAATTTCACTGTTTTTATTCGCGTTTTATTCACCCAACCATTGCTTAAATTTTGTTACCTTTTCAATTGTAACAAATACATCGTTCGGTGTGGGTGGCTGCAATTCAAGTTTTAGCCGGCTTTTGGGAAAGACATGAATGTTTTTTATGGATCTGATACTAACAAGAAACTGTCTGTTGATCCGGAAAAAGTCATCAGGGTTTAGGAATCCGGCTAACTGATCAAGACTGTAGTCAACAGGGTATTCGCTGGAACTATGCAACACAAGATAAGAAATACACTTCTCACTATAAAAATATGCTACCTCTGAAATATTGAAAGATTTTATTTTCTGCCCGAAGTTTATTGATATCCTTTCTTTGTACCTTGATCCTTTATTGGATATTATTTCATACAATGAGTCCACATCTATTGGAGGATTATCCGGCTTATTCCAGTTTTTATATTTTTCAAGACTTAGATTAAGATCTGCCTGCATTATTGGTTTTAGCAAATAATCAATACTCTTAAGCTTGAATGCTCTGATTGCATATTCATCGAATGCAGTAGTAAAGATTATTGGTGAGGTAAGCCTAACTTCTTCGAAAATGCTAAACGCCAGACCATCTTCAAGATGGATGTCGAGAAATATCAGGTCAGGTTCGCTATTATCCCGGAACCATTTTATAGATTCCTGAACAGATTCAAGCTTAACGATTATTTTAATGTTCTGATCATATTTCAATATCATTTTTCCCAGATGATCAGCTGCGACCTTTTCGTCCTCAATAATTACTACATTCATCGTTTGCAGGTATTTAATTTTTCAAAATATTCGGAACCAATATTCATAGCTCACTTTGTCCGTTTATTAACATTTCATAATAATGGTATTCTTGCAATGAACTTTTTGCCCTTAATACCGAAATACGGCTTTTCCTTAGTGAAATAACCAATCCTGTCAGTGATGTTCTGCAATCCTAAACCTGTAGACTCAATCAGTCTCTCTCTTTTCTGGTAATTGTTGATTACATTCAGAAAATTCCTGTTATCAACCACAACATCAATAATAAGGGGTGTCTTAACTGAAAAAACATTGTGTTTAATTGCATTTTCAATCAATAATTGAACTGTAAGCGGAGGAATTTTCATACTAAGTTTATCTGCCTGAACATTGATGTTTACCTTCAGTTTATCCTTAAAACGGATATCAAGCAGAAAGACATAGGATTCAAGGAAATCCATCTCGTTACTAAGCGGTACAACATCTTCCGATTTGTGCTCAAGCACATAACGATATATTTTTGAAAGTTGTCCGGTAAATTTTTCTGCCAGGTCCGGATCAATACTTATCAAGGAGTTAAGAACGTTCAGACTGTTAAAAAGGAAGTGAGGATTTACCTGGTTCTTTAATGTTTCAAACTGTGATTGCAGGTTGTCTTTTTGAAGTTTGAGCAGTTCATTAGTTTTTAAATTTAGCTCTTCAGAATATATCTGGACCTTTTCCAGGGTTTGTGTATAATGTTTTTGGAGAATCTCATGAGATTTTGCCAGTTCCTCTTCCAGCATTTTTCTCTCAGAAATATCCTGCACTATTGAAGCGATACCGATCACTTTACCTCCTTTATCCTTCAGGGGAGTGTTATGCCATTCGCAGATAAGTCTTTTGCCCTCTTTGCTGACATTTTCATTCACATAATGTCTTCCACCGGTTTGTGCAAGTATGCCTTTCCATACAGGAGTTACTTCCTGATGGATCTCCTGGGGAACAATTAATTGGAAGGCATGGAGATTCATAGCTTCTTCTTTTGAATAGCCAAATATTTTTTCTGCAGCAGGATTCCAGTCAATTACTTCGAGATTCTCATTCCATTCAATATAACCAAGAGGTGCCTGCATAAAATGAAAAGTGAGTCGTTCATTTGCTTTCCGGAGCTCTTCTTCTGACTTTTTCCTTTCAGAAATGTCAACATGAGAACCAGCCATCCTATATGCTTTCCCATTTTCATCTCGCAGGCATATACCTCGTCCCAACATCCAGCGGTAGCTGCCATCCTTATGTAATATTTTATATTCCACCTCAAGCTTCGGGGCAATGCCATTTATATAATCCATGTTGGCTTTGATTACTCTTTCTGTATCTTGAGGATGGATGCGCTTCTTCCATTCATCCAGGTCATTCGCAAAATCATGATCTTCATACCCAAGAATTGCCTTATATCGTCAGGAAAAAAATACCTCGTCAGTGATCAGGTTCCAGTCCCATATTCCATGACCTTCCACAGCCAATGCATACCGCTCCTGGCTCTCTTTTAATGCTTCTTCAGCTTTCTTAATCTCTGTTATATCATTATAAATTGCCAGTATAATATCCCCGAGTAATGCACCAAGAACAATTATGTTTTTTTCGGATCCGTCTTTGCATGTTATTATTACCTCATAAGGATCAATTGATGTTCCTCTGTTCCTGGCATTTTGAACATTCAGGTTCCAATCTGAAATGACCTTTTCTCTATAGTGCTTGTCCGGGTAAAGAGCATTAAAATAAGAATCCAGATCGGGAATGTCAGAAAGAGCATAACCGAATTTCTCCACGAAGGTTCTATTTACATAACCAATTGTTTCGTCTTCATAAGCAAAGCACATTGCTACAGGTGAAGTATCAACTATTTTCCTGAATTTGTCTTCACTTTCTATAAGTGCTTTTTCAGCTATTTTGCGATCATTTATGTTTCTTGAGACACCAACAATTTTAAGTGTTTCTTTATTGGCTATCAGAGTTGCTGAAATCTCCGTATAAACAGTTGATCCGTCCTTACAATATTGCTCAAAATCATTTATCGGGATGTTTACACTTTGTTGGTCTGATTCAATTTTTATTACTGCCTCTGAAATCAGTTTATTGGCTTTATTAAGGGATTCCGGAGTCAGATATTTATCAATTGACCTTGAAATGACTTCATCAGGACGAAAGCCGGTCAATTTTTCACAGGATGGACTTATGTAAGTGAATTTTCTGGTTTGAACATCCATTTCCCAGAGAATATCCTGCATATTACCACTTAACATCAGGAGATGTTCTTCGCATCTGGATAACTCTTTTAACCTGTTGAATGCAGAGGCTTCACTTTTGTTGTTCAGAATAGCTATAACCGAGCCGGCGAGAAAAGTGAATAAAATATAAATATTCGTTTGCGGATTTCTGAATTCAATAATCGGGCTAAAATGAAGAAAGTACAGCAACAGGTAATATTGAACTATGAAAATGATCCCATGAAAAATCAACGATTTGTAATTATAAGGAATCAGAGAAAACCAAATAATAAGAATAGCATTTAACCCAACAAAGGTGTATCGTTCAATTTCACCAGTCAAACAGGCTGATAAGGTGACATAAAGGGCAAGTATATAGAAAAAAAAGTAAAGGGAATATCTGTACTTATTAAGGTAAAGAGCAATAATAAGATTAATCAAAAAAACCAAGGGAAAAAGTATTCCTATCAGAACAGTATGATTAGAAGGCTGAAATTCCACCAATCGATCAAATATGTTCATTCCGAACAGTATAATAATTGCTATAACAGAAACTGAAATCAGAAATTTTTTAATGTTTTGTTCACGAAATCTGACTCCTTCCGGATCTCTGTTGAACTCTTCCAGCCTTCTGTATAAGGATCTGATCGCTGAATCTGACATAATATATTTATTATTTTGACCGATAATATCTCACCATAAGAAAACGATATAATCAATTTGTAAAGGAATTTCCAAAGGTTATTATCCATCCCTGAAATTAATTATAATATAGTTTCAGGAATCTGTAAATAACAAATCTATAAATGGATAAGCAATTTCGGAAAAAAAACTATTTGACATGACAATTTCGACTATTGAACAGCCGGAATGCTGTTTTGAACGAGACTGTAAGTTAGTCTGAGAATAGAAGTATCTTTTCACCATTGATTTTTGCTTTATAATACTCACGGCCCTCTATAATCAACATCTGGCAGTCAGAATTATCCACCAGAATATCATCTTCAGGAAATCCGGTATTAACAGCAATAATCTTATTGTCAAATAATCCTTTTATTTCCTTTACAATTGTATGCCCGACTAAAATGTGTCCGATATCAAAGTGTTTCAGAATTTTAATAATCGTCTCCTCTGATAAAGTTGATGACTGACCTCTGTTAAAGAGGTTGTTATTGAAATATCCCTTATAGTCCAGTGGGTTATTATCATTCATTAATAAAGCGATGGAATCTCGTATGCTAACATCATATTGCATAAGATGCTCGAGTTAGCCCAGATCTAGAAAAACCTGTTTAAATCATTTAGCATGAAATGATTGTCTATAATCCCTTCCGAAATACCTCCATGCACGAAGAGATTATTATTAATTTGAACGTCTATACTCTTTGACCTAATCCACCTTCCTAAATATGTGTCAGCCCCATACAATTTTTCATATTCGATTCGAATATTCTGGCAAATACTTCGATATTTTATATCAACATGGCTGGTATTGCTACTTAAGATAAGGCATTCATGATTACCCAACAGAAAATGCACTTTACCTCCTTTTTTTCGGCTTGAGATTCCAGCTTTTTTATCAGCCAAAGGCATTCTGTTACATAAGGACCTTTATCAAAAACATCGCCAATAATTACCAGATGACCATTCCCCCATGTAACCCGGCATGTCAGAAATCCGGGAATAAAAGCAATTTCATACAGATCTGAGCCATTTCTTAACTGGAAACGGAAAAAACTCCGGGGTTTGAGTCATATATTTCCTGTAATCATCCCCGAAGACTTTTCCCATTTCATCGTATTCGCTCTTAATAAAAATTTTAAAAAGAGTAAACCCTATTAAACTTGTTGTTAATACGAGCCATGAATTCATCATTAATGAAATTCCCGGAATAATAAACAGTAATATTGATGTATAAAGAGGATGGCGACAAAGGGAATAGGTGCCACTCGTGACTATGCAGGTCTCCCTTAATCCTTTTAATAATGCCGGAACTGTGAGAAAATACATGATTGAACCGGCTATAACCAGAGCAAGGCCAGTGAAAAAAATTACTCTGCTCTCTCCATCATAGTAAGTAAATGAATTTTTAAACTTCAGCGTTAGGTAAATCGTAACAGCTATCCAGGGGAGGACAACTCCGCCAATTTTAGGTCCAATTCCCATAAAATTTAACTTATTCATAAGAACATTTGTTAATTTGCACGAAATGTCTTTTCCATTGTAATGATTCACTGTTTATCCTTTTTAAGAGGCACCAGCTCATATGTATGTGCTGGTTTATATTTCATTGTCCACAGAAAGGGAACCAGAAAGAAGATCCCTCCAATAATTGCTCCGGCATCAACTTCTTCATCTCTCGAGAAAGAGGTATGTAATGTCTCATAACCTTCTTTTTCCATCCTTACTCTCGTTGTGCTGCCAACAATTCTTGTATCACTGTGGAGGTAAGGTGTCGTTCCTGCCAGTTCTTCATTCAGATAAACTTTAGCTCCGTCAGGAATCGAATGAATCATTGTTGTGCTGGCACATCCTGATAACAGGATGCATATTGCCAGCAACAGTGAAATTACCCTGAAAGTCATTTTTTTCGTTTTCATTTCTGTAAGCCTTTTATTAACATTTAACTTGTTATAACATAATGTGCATCTATCCCTGAGGTTGATAAAGTACAATGTTACCAGGACAAAGCTATTACATTAAAAATATTGCGGGAAATAATTGTTACTGAACTGACATTTTCTTTTACTGAATGCCTGAAATGCCTTATTGAAAGACTTTTAATGATATGAGAAGTATTTGGGACAGGATCTGGTTTTTCGGATTTGCATAAATATAACCAAGTGTTCTAATGCAATATCAGACTCTTTATCCTTCTATCATAATCTTTTTGAACCAATGATCTGTCATTGGCAGTTCCATGGGATGGTAAGAAGCGTATACATTTAGTATCTAAGAGGTTTCCCCAGCTTCTTATCATCAAATCAATATCATCTGCATATGGTGGAAAGATTGAATTTATAAAAATCCCGAACATAGTGTCGCCAACAATTGCAATTTCATCATCAATTATCAGACTCATTGATCCTATTGTATGCCCTGGCGTGTGTTTTAAAAATGCTTTGAATCCCAACTCTTTTAAATCGTAATCAAAATCAACTATTATATCAGGATCACATGGCTCATATTTTAATATTGACGTGGATACAAATTTGCTAAGGATATTAACAAGAAATCCTGTAAAAAAATTAGTGCCTCCGGGAATGTTACTTTCACCCTTTTTAAGATATTTTGCCACATCCTTATGAACAATCACAGAGCATTTAAATTTCTCTTTAATTCTGTTTGCATTTGCTGCATGATCAAAATGTGTATGTGTTAAAATCAAATATTCAACATGTAGGATATTTAATTTGTAAAGCTGCTTTAAAAGTCTGTTCCATGACTTTGATACCGAAGTATCAATGAGAATATTCGTGACGCTATTGGTTAATAAATATACATTACTTCGTCCGGTCATTATCTGGAATATCTCATATCCACTTCTTGTTCTCCACTTTCTCATTGTGAGGTTTTCATTCTGATTAACTTTCAATGTAATTTCTTGTTTAAAAACAGACTAAATCATTTTATTAATTGACTTAAAGAAAAGTACTTTTTTTTGTTGAGTCTGGGAACTTTGGATGTTTAATTCTATGATTGCTTTATCTTTCTGCAAAACTCAGATAATTTGATAAATGCTATTGTTTTCGTACTACATAATATATTGATCTGAATTGCGATGGGTCCTTCCTGTAAAAGGCTATCTCATTCAATTCTGCTTTGAACAGTTCTTTGATTTGTTTAGCATTATTAGACCCTATTTCCGTTTTAAGTTGTCTGTAATAGTCATTCCACCAGACACTTTCATCAAGGAACAAAGTGCCAGCCAGAGCACAGTCATTATCTCTTATGAAATCACATTTCATTTCATGGTCTTTATATTCATCATGAATAACAAAATACCCCCCTTCCTTTAACAAAGCCATCACACCGACAAAACCTTCTTTGAATCCGACGATATTAAGAAAACCTTCTGCCAGAATGATATCAAAGCTATGTGGCTCTGTTTTCAGGTCAAAGAATGAAATATTACATGTGGTTATCTGATTTTCAAGTTTTTTGTCAATAATTTTCGCATGCAGGTATTCCAATGCATTTCCATCAGTGTCAATGGCAGTTATTATTCCGCCATAGTTTTCAGACAGCCAGATAGTCGGGACTCCGGTTCCGCATCCAATGTCTAGAATTTTCATTTTTTCTGTTTTTGGAACATATGCAAAAGCTCTTTCCATATATTTAAGGAGTCCTTTTCTGCAATTGTCCTTAATTTGGTAATATACTGTTGTTATTTCAGACATGATAGGTGGTAACTAGCTGATTTATTATATAATATAATTCTGATATTCTTGTATGTTGGTTTTTATTTATCCCATTGATTTTTGCTTTCTTGATACCAAAAAACATATCAATCCGATTGGTCCAAGAAATATTAATATTACGATCCAAATCATTCTATTTTTAATAACTAATAGATTCTCCTTAAGGATTTTATTATAGAAAACTATATTTGATACAACAGTTAATATTACCCACACTACAACAATGGTAATCCAGAATAAGTAATCCTGTCTTAAGTTTAGTGTCTGTTCAGAAATATCTTTCGGGAAGAGGGATTTAATTCTTTCAGGTGAAGGATTGCGATTGATAATTTCGTTAACATCTAGTTCACACACTAAATCAAAATTATGCATGTAGTACAAATACGCAATGCCATTCTTCAGATCAAAAATATTTGAGTATAAAGTCTTAATTACTTTTCCCTCTTCATGTACAGAATCTAAAACTGATGCCAGAAAATCAACTGTAAGACTGTCTCTTTTTATAATGCTTTCCAGCATTGCGCTTGCTGTGTTGAAACGTTTGCATGGATAAGGACCATATCTGTTCTCAGGATTTGCACGATTGAAATTGGTTGAAACAATATATCCATTCCCTTTGTTTTTCCTGGTAACGACCAATTCACCATCCGGACCAAAACCCAATATTGCGGCATCTCCAGATGAGTCGGCTAACAGATATTGACCAGCAAATTTACCACTATATAGACTACCCCAGTCAAATGAACAGGCCATTTTTATAGCTTCTTCTACGGTTGCACATTTTTGCATTATAATATTATTAACAATAGATTCAGAAGCCTGCAACCTTTCTGTATGTGAATTGACCTTGACGTAAGGAAGTGCATTTCCATCAAACGCTAATCCTTTCTCATTAACACCACCTTGAGGACCAAAATCATTAAAACCAAAATATAAGATTCCGTATTTATCTTCCTCCGGAGGTTTAGTCCAATAATATGTCAAGGGATTTTTGAAATCCTCGTTATTCCCAAAAAACACAGATCCCTCATATGAAATGCAAAATATGGTACAGGATCCGGGAATTAAAATTTGATCAGAATTCTCCTGATATTCTGATACTTTGAGGGAAGCAGCTGGAATTCCAGAAAAGTAATCGAATGCTTTATATATTATCAGGATAATGGAAACTGTTAATAAAAGAATTGTTACTATTTGCACTGATAATCGCTTCACTTTATTCATATTACAAAGAAGATTTCTTTGATAAACCATTTTCATTATGGATCCACTCCAAAGTGAGCTTCAGCACATTTAACAACGGCTCTATTGTCAGAATCTCCGGCCTATCCCACTTCTGATGATAAAAGGCCACCATCTGTTGAGGTATCTTAAATGCCAGGAGGGTCATTGCCTTAAGGCCTGCCTTGCTGAAGGGACCTGAGTCATTAGCAGTACCGAGGGTGGCAGGTTTCACCTTAAAGGGAACCCCGGCGTGCTCTGCTGCTGCGACTACGCTTTTCACCATCTCAGGCGAATTCTTCACGGTACCGTTGATATCCGAAGTTAGAAGGACAACTTCCGGACTTGCGACTGTTTCGATATTAAGCAATCTCGCATCCAGTCGTCTTAGTTCATCAAGGTGGTTCTTTAAGTAACGACGTGAACCACGAAATCCTGCCTCTTCACCTCCAAAAGATATAAATCGGATTTCTGTGTCAGCAGGGATGTAAGAAGGATTTTTTACCAGAAACCTGCACATCGCCACCGATAAAGCACTTGCCGAGAGATTGTCTGCAGCACCCGGTACATTACCTCCATCTTTCCCTTTGCGGGTAAAAAACAATGCAAATATTACGGCAGGCATGATCGGATAAGCCATCATTATCCAATCCAGAGTTCCATTACGAACCATGTTGGCATTGTCTGTAATTAAACCCAAAAGCTGGATGATACTCATCACCAGTATGATGACATATCCTATAAAGAAAGTTGCAAGGAGGAAAAAGAATCCGTAACCAAGAAAACGAAGCCATGTATTTTCAGGAGCACTGTCATGATGACCACTGATAATAAGTAATCGCTTCACAATCGTGGTTCCGGGCTTGCACAGAGTTCCAATCACATTTACTGACTTTTTCTTCCTGAATAATGGATCAAATATTTCAAAGGCCAGGACGAATTCGAAGATAAACGGCAACGGCACTAAGATGGATAATGCCAGCGCAGCAATGGAGGTCAACCAGGGTGAAACCCCTGTAATGTGGTCCATTGAGATATTCAACAGGGCTGCAAAAACCATGAGAAGACCACACATGGGATACGAACTCAGGAATGCCCCGGGCGCAAAGGTAAATTCTTCAAATGCGACATTATCAGTGCCAAGGTGTGATTCTAATTCTTTTTTAAGTAGATCTGCCCGTGCATGTTCCTGTGGGCTGCCCGGCAAACCCGGACCAACTTCACTGCAGATCTTTTTAACTATATCATAAGCGTAGTCAGCATCCTTTGTTGAAATTATCTCCGGCATGGTTAAGTCTTATTGGTTAACGAAGCTTCCTTCGATTCTTTGTTTTAACCTGGTTACGAATCTTGCTGCAGGTGCACCGTCAACCAGGTCGTGATTGATGCAGATTGTTAGACTCATATATTCTCTGATCTTTATTTCGGAATTAATTACCCCTGGTTTTTTAACTATGCTACCTATGGCAAATGAAAGCGGCCTGTTTCCTCCTTCAATGTATGGTATAGCGAATCCTGAAACATCAGTGAACCCGCTAACGGAAGTCACATATGTAGTACCAAATCTTTGTTTTATTTTGAAAGGCATTTTTGAGAATCGCCTGAAAATAATTTTCAGATACCATTTTGGTAATATAGAGGCAAGCTTAATCCAGCGCAGTGTCCACTCATCATCTTCTCCGGCAATACCTGACTCTTTCCAGTTTATCTTTGCTTTCTCGATTTCCAGAGTTATTGCTTCAATAGTCTTACTGGCTGCATCCCGGACAACATATTTTCGAGGGATAGAAATCCCGTTAAGTTTTAATTCGATAGCAGTATCTATATCTACTTCATCAAAGTAATATAACTTCTTCCCACAGCGGATGTGATTTAACTCTTTACAATCTTCAATGGCTTTCGCAATTGCACTAAGCAGAAAACCGAAGAAAGAAGTTTTCTGACCTTCCTTTCTCTGCGATCTTAGTCTCTGCCTGATATCCGTCACATCAAGTTCTAACAGGGCATACATATTATGTCCTTTCCTGATAGCATCGTATGCATATATTGACATTAACCTGAAGGGGGTTAATTCTTTTACTTCATAATTCATATTTGGATTAGTGAGAGATTTTAACATATTTGCTAATTACTCTATCAAAATTAAACCAAAAAAAGCAAATAAGAAATTCAATTTTAAGGATATGAGATTCAATCGAAGATAGTTACAAGATATTTTATAATTATTTATAAAATTTTTTGAAAACCATTTTTGGCTGAATTATTTTCTTTTCCAGATTTTTTTTCTTCATGATAATGTGGTCAGAACAGAATCAGTCAGGTATTTATATTAAAATTAAGATACGAAAGTCTCTGTTGAATTTCTTTCTGTAGCACCCTCATGATTAATCCAGGGGGGGGTAGGACCAAGGGGAGGGATACCGGGGGATACCATTAAACAAATTATTATGATGAAAATAAACTACAAAGTACATTTCTATATCCATTACTTAAAGGAAGGTATAAAAGGTGGCCTGCTCAGGCTTGGATGTCACTTCTTTTCGTCCTGGTATTTCATCGATAACAATTCCATCTGTACACCAGGCATAGTATTGAGGTTAGATAGAATCTATACCTATAAGAAAGGAGATAATGTTGAAATTGTAAGACTTACCAATGTCCACACAGAAAGAAGATACCTTTACTATAGTTTGTTTTTCTTCAACATTAATAAAATAGTCACTGTCCGTCAGACTATGATAAAAGACGCTCCTGTTCTATGGAGTCTCTCTGATAATAGAGAGTTTGATGAGGTAATGTCCATCAGGTTGTGGAATGAAATCAATAAGGAGGAAGAACTTCTGGAATTTGATTTCTGATTTTATTTTTACAGATAAAATCCACAATTCATTAAATATGTTCCGATATTGGTAGTAATACTACCTTTTTAGTAAAATTATTAATGAAACGACATGGAACAAGTAAAATTTACTCGGAAAGAACTCTATGCTTTAGTGTGGGCGGAGCCACTCTCAAGACTTGCAAAGAAGTATAATATTTCTGATAACGGCCTACGGAAGATCTGCAAGCGAATGAATATTCCAATACCGGCAATGGGACATTGGTAAAAGATTCAATACAAAAAGAAAGTTACAATTATCAAGCTTCCTGAGAAGTATGATGGTAAAGACGAAATAATACTTCACGAAAAAGGATTAGGAGATACTGAGACGGATTCACCACTTGTTCAATTACGACTATTAACTCGATCAATTGAAGAAGATAAGGACCTATCATTAGTAGTCCCGGACAGAATGTCCTCAAGGCCAGATAAACTAATCAAAAGCACTAATGATTATTATGATGCTTTAAAGAAATATTATAGAAGCCACAATGGAGTCCATCCAGACAGAATCAATGTACTGAATATTGAAGTTAATGAAGAAAACAGACCACGTGTTTTAAGAATTCTTGATACTATAATTAAAGTACTCAGGTCAAGGAACCATGACGTAATAGCAGACCATTTTAATACATACGCAAAAATTGGTGATGAACATGTAAAATTCAGGCTTAGAGAAAAACAATGAGTTTCAGAAATAAAGGATAAATGGGGTGGCAGAATTTACGAACGACTCAGTGAACTTGTTTTTATCGTAGATATCGGATCTTATAGAAGGAAGGAAATTAAAGATGGTCGGGAACCTATTGAAAAAAAGGTATCAGAGATAATTGCTGTACTTGAGTTGGAGGGCAAAAGGATGAAGGAAGAAAGAATTGCTTCTGAAATCCGAAGAAAACAATGGGAAGAACAGCAAAGAATAGAAAGAGAATTTAGGGAGCGACAGGAGAAGGAAGCACTGCAGAAGAATTCACAATCTGGCTGGCATGGGCGAAACAGAAAGTGTCATGGTATGATCCTTTGATTAATGGAACTGATCCGCTATTAAATGATCATCATAAAACCCATCTGTTTAAAGAGTTTTTAAAGGAATGGCAATAGTGATTATTTATTTATCCCAACAATAAAATATCTCTCTGGAAAATATTTTCTATTTATTGCTTTTTAGTGGAATATATTTGTTAATCCGGGAAAGTATATGACTTTTATTGGAAGATTTTACCTTTTGAGGATGGCCCTATCGGGTATAATAAGGTGTTTTTACATAAAATATATACCCTTTCGGGTATATTTATTATCTGCAACTTCTTTTATATACCCGATAAGGTATATAATTAAAAAATATCATTATCTTTATACCCGATAAGGTATAATACAATGGAACAGATGCCAATCACATTGTCCGACTTTCTTAAATACAAAAGAAAGCAACTTAATCTGACTCAACAGCAATTGGCTGAGAAAGCTGGTGTAGGATTGCGGTTTATCCGTGATCTTGAGCAGGGAAAAACAACTTTGAGGATGGACAAGGTGAACCAGGTATTAAAATTATTTGGCCAGGAATTGGGACCACAACCAATAAACCGTGAAAAACTCTTAAATGAATGAGAAAAGCAAAAGTTTATATGTACAATGAGCTGGCTGGTTTTCTGACGGAATCAGATGAAGGTTATTCATTTGTATATGATACGAAATATTTGACCGGATCATTGACCAAGCCAGTAAGTCTCACTCTACCTCTACAGGACAAGCCTCATGAAAGCATAACAATGTTCCCTTTTTTTGATGGCTTGATCCCGGAAGGATGGTTATTGGAAATTGCTGAGAAGAACTGGAAATTGAATTCCCGTGACCGTATGGGATTGCTGCTTGCCTGTTGCAGGAATTGTATCGGTGCTGTCAGTATAGAAGAAGACAACTCATAATTGCAGGAAATGAGAAGATGTTTATCTTGTTATGAACCACTGGGAGAAGAGAAATCGGAATTTCATTCTGGTTGCTCCAGAAAAATATTCGGGACACCCAATCCACCTGAACTTCCATATTCAGAAGATCAAATGCGACAGCTTGCTGAACAGGTGGTTAAATCTCAGACTACTGTTACAGGTGTTCAGCCAAAATTATCATTGCATCTCGAGAAGCTGGACAAGAAAGACGAACCCCAACGATTCACAATAGTGGGACTCTGGGGTGGATACATTTTAAAACCACCAACCACGCAATATAAATTCCTTCCCGAACTCGAGGATCTTACAATGCATCTTGCTGAAATTTCATGGATAGATGTAGTACCTCATTCATTGATCAGGCTGAAATCAGGTAAACTTTCATACATAACCAGAAGGATTGACAGGATAGGTGATACCAAGATCCACATGGAAGATATGTGTCAGCTGACAGAAAGACTAACTGAACAAAAATATAATGGTTCACACGAACAAATTGGTAAGGCCATTATCAAATACTCAACAAATCCTGGATTAGATATTATTAATTTCTTTGAACAAGTAGTTTTCTCGTTCCTGACGGGAAATGCAGATATGCATTTGAAGAATTTCTCACTATATGATAGACCGGGAATGGGTTATGTATTAAGTCCGGCTTATGATATGGTTGCATCAAGTCTTGTTGTGGAAGGAGATGAAGAAGACCTAGCTTTGACATTAAATGGCAAAAAGAAAAAACTGAGGAAAAAGGATTTTCTTGAAGCAATAAACAGATTTGATATTGATGCTAAGGCAATTGAAAACATATTCGACAAATTCAAAAATGCAGAAGAACAATGGCATGAACTCATAGATGTAAGTTTTCTCCCAGGTGACATGAAAAGTTCATTTCACAGCCTAATAAAAGAACGAGTCTCAAGGCTATTTCATTCCTGAATGAAGAATTCAGTGGAATTCATTTATGATCAAAAGTAGGAATTGACAGAATGACCGGTAATTCCGGCAATCCGTCTTATTGACAAATCGCTCTTATCAATAAGATCTGAAACATTCTGGTATTTGTTTAATAAGGCAGAAGGAGAAGTCCTTGCCACAACTCTGCGGCCGTTGTACTTCTGCCTAATTTTGGCAAGCTGAATCCCCTCATATTGACGGATTTTCCTCTGGCTGTTCTCCATTTCTGCACCAATAC
>DCVC01000016.1:337-4056 GCA_002328625.1 Bacteroidales bacterium UBA2198 | reverse complement strand
ATGAATGTGAAGAATACCCGTGCCGTAGATTAAAGCAACTGGATAAGAGATACAGGATGAGATACCGGATGAGCATGATTGAAAACCTCGATACCATTAAAAGCATAGGATTAGAAAGGTTTGCAGAATTGGAAGTTACAAGGTGGACCTGTAAAAGCTGCGGAGCAATGCTCTGTGTCCATCGGGAAAACTGCCTTAGATGCGGAACTTCGAGAACTGATTCTGGCCCAGGCGTGTTTTATAATTGCATCGCAGACATTGGCTCAAGCACAAGGAAATGCAGCGAGTAACAGCCCCGATTAAATCAGCAGTCGGGGCTTTCTATTAAAATAAAATTGACTTTGGCTTTTTGGTGGTGTAACTTTGTTAAAGAATTTGGTTAATAAGGTTCACAGAAATTGATATTGCTCATCTTATATCTAACTTCTTTTTATTAACTAAAATTTTTAAATTATGAAAAGACTAATCGTGCTTGCAGCTATTATCCTTATCGGAGGGGTGACTTACGGGCAAAACCTGCAAAAAGGAAATCTGATTGGAACCCATTTATTCACTGTGACACTTGCTCCGGGTGTTACTATGGATAAATACATTGAGTTCTGTAATACTAAAATTAAACCTGAAGTTGAAAAAGTTTATACAAATTGGCAGGTATATTTTCTAAAAGGTGTCCGAGGTGAAAATGCTGACAGTTATTTAATGTTATATGTAATTAAATCACAAAAGGACAGGGATAAATACTTTAATACCGATGGAACCCCTAATGAATTAGATAATCAAGCAACTGTTAAAATGCAACCTATTGTGGATGAACTAAACAAACTTGGAACTTTTACTTCAAAATACACTGATTGGTTGGTACTTTAGTAGTTTATATTACTTTTTTTAACCTTGCCCTCGGAAATCATCCGGGGGCTTTTTATTCTAATGACATAACCGTCAATTAATCTAAGCGTTTACGGTCCAATAGTCTGGCCCTTGCTGTCACTTTCAACAACCACTTTGTGATCGAGCTTTTTAATATTCCTGCCCTTATTGAATTTGTAGGAATATTGGAATTGAAACCAACCTGCAAAATCAATACCGGTTGTATTGGTCGAAGCGTAAGCAGGTGTCTCAGTCTCAATTTTCTGATAATCTATTTTTTTCGAAAACGGGAGAAGCCAGAAGATCCCGAGCGTGTGGTCTTTAAACTGATGCTGGCCTCCAAAGCCATAAAGCGGAAGAGTATACGTCTTCGATTGCGCATTGATATTCACGCCATTGTATTGCAGGTAGGCAAATACTGTTGCCTTTTTCTTTTTATCAAGATTAGCAAATGCCGTACTTGTAATTGTGTAGGAAAAATAATCCCTGGCAGGTATCGTGAACGAACCTTCAGTGTACTCAGAGTAATGACCATTGTAAATCCTTGCACTGATATTCACATACCATAACATGGCATTGACTCCTCCACCAAATTCATAGCCGCTGAGCAGGTTGAACGGTTTTGCAATCGTTGTAAGTGCTCCATTGATCGGAGACCTGACTATACTGAAACGGCTGCTTACCCTGTCGGAAAAGAATTCATTATAAATATACGGCGAAAAGTAGTTGCTGCCGAAATTCCATGTATATGTAACCTGCAGGCGGTCGCGGTAATCGGGCCGGAGGTCGGGATTGCCCTGGGTTATGTCGTAAGACTGGCCAACCCTCCAGTTTGGATTCATCTCATATATCCCCGGCCGATTGATCCTCCGGTTATAGGTCAGCTTTAAATTATGCGACGCCGAGAATTTATACTGGATATTGGCTCCGGGAAGGATGCAGGAGTAATCGGGTTTTGTGACTGAATCAGCAGCAATATGGCTGTTCTCAATCCTCAGTGATCCCTGAAAACCGAATTTCTTCAGATTCATGGAAATCCCTGCATAAGCCGAATTCCTGAACTCGGAATATTCAAACAAATTGCTTTCTGGCTGCTCATCTATTCTGAAATCATAATCCATCTGCTGGTAATAGAAGTGATACCCTGCTTCTATTTTTGCGTTTAATCCGACAGGGTGAACATAATCGAGCTTGGTTGAGAAATAATTGCGGTCGTTCAGATCATCTTCCATCCTTGAATAAGTATCGAGGATCACATCACTGTCGTACAGATAGCGGGTATTATTAAAAAAATTCCCCAGGACAGATTTGAAAATGTAATAGCTGGCTTCAGCTGTGAATTCCCTGACAGGCTTTTTAAATGTCTTTCTATAGAATAATGAAAAAGCAGTTTCATCGCTTTGCAGTTCACTGGTAGTCAGAGACGAAAGCGTGTTCAGAGGATTTTCGTCCTTAAAGAGTGTCGTTGTATTTGGAAGATCCACATACTGTTGTATCGGCTTATGACTGATATTGAAGCTCAGATTATTCATGTCATTCATGTAATAGTCCATTCCGACGTTGATTGAACCCAGGGATACCTTTATATCCCCGTCGCCGTAAGTAAAGGTTGTTGAATCAATTGTTATAAACCGGCTGTCAGTTGTTGAACTGATATTTAGGGCCTGAGAAATATATGAACCGGTTGCATAGAAAGTTACCTTACCCAAAGAATAATCAATACTTCCCTGTGTGACACTAGTAACTTTGTGAAACGGTTTCAGGGCTTCAAAAATATTACCATTCACCCCGTACCTGGCTTCTTTTTTCAGAATGATGTTTATTACTCCGTCAATATTGCCTTCGTATTTACCTGACGGATTGCTGATGATCTCAACACTCTGAATATCAGTCGGTAGAAGCCTGGCCAGGTACTCTCTGTCACGTTGTCTTCCATCGACCTGAATTATGAAGTTGGTGCTTCCGTTAAGTGTTATGTTATTCTGGAAATCGACATTGACCTGCGGTATCTTCTTAAGGAGGTCATAACCGTTGCTCGCCGTTTTGGATGCAACTTCAGGTATGTTATAAACAGTACGGTCAACCATCTCCTTCCCTTTAAGCCGTTCACCCACTACCATGACTTCGCTAAGGGCTGTTGTAATCTCTCCAAGGTAAATTGTATCGACAACAATTTCTTTATCCTGTTCGTTGACCGTAACTGCCTTTCCGGTGGATTTGTACCCCACAAAGCTTGCCCTTACAAAATAATCCCCTGGTTTTATTTTTTCAAGCAGATAACCTCCGTCGGTCAGGGTAATGACACCGGTAACCGTCGTAGAATCGGGTAGCTGAAGCAGGGCTACAGAAGCAAATTGAACAGGAGTGTGATCTTTTTCATAAGTGACGTTCCCCTTTATGTTCTGTGCCTGTATAGCAAATGATGCAAACAAAAGTAAGATGACAAATAGTATTTTTATTCTTTTCATGGCTCAATATGTGTTCTTATTGTAAGTGGGTAACCTTTGTCTCGCCGTTGATATTCATTGGTATCTGCATGCTGAAGCCGGGTGCACTTACCCCCAGATTTCCTGAAATGCGTATTTGGGCTTCATCCTTAAACACCAGCCCGGTGCGGATATCGATCACCAGGCTTGATTTGCTCATCCCCATCAGGTTATCATAGGTCACGATAGCGCCGGCTGATTTTATGGGAGGAGCATTTTCTACAGCTTTTATGCTTGATTCAACAGTTATGCTTGCATTATTACCACTTATCCTGTCCAGGTGATAATTTGTGGTAATAGCAAGTAACATTCCTCCTGAGTTTGTCTGCTCGGTCCTCTCCCACTCATCACCAACGGAAATCTCTA
>DCVC01000016.1:0-265 GCA_002328625.1 Bacteroidales bacterium UBA2198 | reverse complement strand
CTCAGCCTGTTAAGTATACATGACATAATATCAGACGTTTCTGATGATTTCATATCACCTTCAACTGTTGAATTGAAGGTTGAGGTTTTACCCATTGTGTTGGTGTTTATGATAATAGTATCGAAGTGTACCTCAGTTACCATAAAATCCGGAGTCATGTCAAGCATTTTCACAGAAAAGGTATATTCCGATTTCGTTTCAACGGTCTGCTGGTTGCCACTTACCGTTTGAGTGACTGTCTGCCCGGAAACAGACTTCAAACGGT
>DCVC01000358.1:12472-16858 GCA_002328625.1 Bacteroidales bacterium UBA2198 | reverse complement strand
ACGTGACAGGCTTCTGAAGGGATCAACGATAACCTTTCCGATGTCGGTATCGCGTCGCAGAAATAACTGTCCTTCAGTTATATATCCTGTATTGTCGGGGATGGCATGTGTGATATCACCACCTGAAAGAGTTGTTACCGCTATAATGGTTATGGAACCACCATCGGGAAACTGTACTGCTTTTTCATATATTTTAGCAAGATCGCTGTATAATGAACCTGGCATACTGTCTTTTGAAGGGATCTGGTCCATACGGTTAGATACGATACTTAAAGCATCGGCGTATAATGTCATATCGGTCAACAGAACCAGGACCTTTTCATTCCTTTTAACAGCAAAATACTCTGCAGCTGTAAGGGCCATATCAGGAACCAGCAACCGCTCCACCGGAGGGTTCTCTGTGGTATTAACGAAACTGATTATCCGGTCAAGGGCACCTGCATTGTCAAAAACGTTCTTATAAAAGAGATAATCATCATTGGTAAGGCCCATTCCTCCAAGTATAATCTTATCAGCCTTGGCGCGCAGGGCCACCATTGCCATTACCTGATTGAAGGGCTGGTCGGGATCTGCGAAGAAAGGTATTTTCTGGCCGGTAACAAGAGTGTTATTCAGGTCAATGCCTGCAATACCCGTTGCAATGAGTTCGGATGGTTGCATCCGGCGCACCGGATTAACAGAGGGTCCTCCGATCTCACGTACCTCACCCTCCACCTTTGGGCCACCATCAATAGGATCCCCGAAAGCATTAAAAAATCTTCCGGAGAGTTCTTCTCCTACTTTAATCACCGGGGGATGACCAAAGAATATAACCTCTGCATTCGACGGGATACCTTCTGTCCCACCGAATACCTGGAGTGTAACATTATCGCCAACGATCTTAACCACCTGTGCAGGACTCCCATTTACTGAAGCGAGTTCTTCATAGCCAATCCCTTCAGCCTGCAACGAACATGTTGCTTTTGTAATCTGAGTTATTCTGGTGTATATTCTCTGAAAAGCTTTTGTTTCCATCAGGCTTCCTTCCTTTCTTCAATTATATCGTATAATTCTTTTTCGTGACGCTGAAAACCAACCGATTCAAACTCAGAGTAGTTCATCTGTTTGAACGCGTTGATGATTCTTTTGAAATAGGGATTCACTTCTTCGAAAGAGTCAAAGCTGAAATTTATATTATATACTTCAAGAACCTTTTCCAGCATATATCTTTGTCTCTCCAAAGGTGAGTTACAGTCTATCTTATCAAAGGCATCCTGTTGTAATATCACAAAATCAATTAATTCCGATTTCCAGAAAACCTGGTGATAGTCGACAGGAACACCATCGTCTCCAAGTATATTAATCTGCTCGGAAGTCTCTTTTCCCCTGATCAGTATATTTTTAACCTGGAGGACTTTGGAAACCCATTCATTTGAGACATGCTTGCTCAGGTACTCCTGCACTTCAGGATATTCAATATACTTCGAATAGCTGTCGATCGGATCAATTGCAGGATATCTCTTGCTGTCGGCACGCTGTTGAGAAAGGGCGTAGAAGCAGCGGGCGGCTTTTTTTGTTGATTCGGTTACGGGCTCTTTCAGGTTTCCACCTGCGGGCGATACCGTACCAATGAAAGTAATTGACCCTGTTTTGCCATTATTGAGGTAAACAAATCCGGCACGCGAGTAAAAATTTGAAATAATAGCTGGTAAATCCATCGGGAACGCATCCGGGCCCGGGAGCTCCTCCATCCTGTTTGACATTTCCCTTAAAGCTTGTGCCCAGCGTGATGTAGAGTCGGCAAGCAGAAGCACCTTAAGTCCCATTGACCTGTAGTATTCGGCTATCGTCATGGCTGTGTAAACCGAGGCTTCTCTTGAGGCGACAGGCATGTTTGAAGTGTTTGCAATAATTGTCGTACGTTCCATCAGCTTGCGCCCAGTATGGGGGTCATCCAGTTCCGGGAACTCGGTGAATAACTCAACCACCTCGTTTGCCCTTTCACCACAAGCGGCGATAACAACAATATCAGCCTCAGCCTGTCTTGAAATGGCGTGCTGAAGAACCGTTTTACCACTGCCGAAAGGTCCCGGAATAAAGCCGGTTCCCCCCTCCACAATTGGATTAAGCGTATCAATTGTACGTACGCCTGTTTCCAGCAGTTTGTAGGGACGCGGCTTTTCGCGGTATGCCTTGATCGCAACCTTAACGGGCCATTTCTGAATCATACTGATGTTGAGTTCATTTTTCCTTTCGTCAATAAGAACAGCAATGGTATCGCATGCTTTGTGCAAGCCTTCTTTCATAACTGATTTTACCGTGTATTTACCTCTAAGTTTAAAAGGGACCATTATCCGGTGTGGCATCTGATTTTCACTGGTTTCACCAAGCCAGTCACCGGCCTGTACAATATCACCCTCTTTTGCAAGAGGCTTGAAAGGCCATTTTTTTTCCACATCGACAGGTTTGGTGTAGTCGCCTCTCTTAAGAAAAACTCCTTCCATTGCATCAAGGTCATGTTGAAGACCATCGTAGTTTTTTGACAGAACTCCAGGTCCCAGGGTCACTTCAAGCATAGCTCCGGAAAACTCAACCAGGGCACCTGTCTTAAGTCCTCTTGTACTTTCAAATACCTGAACATAAGCTTTATTGCCGATAACTTTAATAATCTCTGCCATCAACCTGACACCCCCCATATGGATGTAACAGATTTCGTTCTGGGAAACGGGTCCATCGACTTCAACAATTACCAGATTGGCAATAATGCCGGTAACCTTTCCTGTTGAATCATTGTTTTCGGCCTTCATTTACTTTAAATTCTTTTGGAAATTCATAACTCTTATCTAGATCGGTTATTATCTGTTTTAACATTTTTCTTCCTGTTTCGGGATCGAGCTTCAGCCAGCGGTCAACCATAAAAAGTTTGATAATAAAAGCAATTATTACCTCAATAGTGAAATAATTGAATGTATTCAGTTCGTTGAGAAAGTTCCACCTGAGAATATCAAAAGCTTTCTCCTTCTCCATGGCATTTGTATTCTCATCAATTGATAGTAATTTTTCCACAAAAGGTAAATCATTTGAGAGACCGAAATCCTTAAGTGAACTTCTTTTCAAGGCTTCGGTTACATAGTTGTCGCCAATATATACATTGTCTTTGGGAAGCTTGTAATTCCTTATGTTGAAGGCCGAGAATATGTTTTTTGCATGCAGATTAAAGGTGAACCATTCTTTCAAAAAGGTATTTTTCACCATAAGAACATGATCGTAATATAGCCATGTTAACTGATTCTCCCAGGAGTAATTCTGAAAAACAGGATTTTCGTTTTTAAATGCAATGATGAATTGCTTCATGTAACCGGGCAGTTTCGAAGGTTCCATTATTTCTTCTTCGAGCTTATGTTGTGAGAAATTACCAATATCGATAAATGATTTTTTGTTCTTAAGAAGAAGATTGAGAAGGTTTGTATTATCGAAGGGAAGAAACAATAACCTGACCAGCAAATAATCATCGGAGTGGAGCTGATATTCTATTTCTGCCCTGAAGTCGGCAACACTAACAGCAAGCTTCTTCTGATCGAGGACAATATCAGGAAGCCCGGCAACAAGGTAATAGTAATTTCTCCGAAACATTATTTCCCTTCGTAAAGCAATTGTGTGGTCCTGGGGCGTAAATAATTCTTGAAGAAATTAATAAAATCTTCATCGGTGAAGCTGATTAAAAAACGTCCGTCTTTTGGGCCTATTTTAAAACCTGCATTTATCCGGTCGTCAAACCGGATTTCAAGTGTCCCTTTCATCAGGTCTTTCTGCTTCCTTATGAAATAATCCCCAAGAGATTTTTCATCTTCAGCTGGCAGGAGCAACTGAAGATCATAAGCGTTTTTGCCCGGATCCCAGTTCTTGATTGTAGTTTCAATGATTTTCTTCAGGAATTCGCTGTCGCTGAAAGCATCTTTAACGTATTCGGCAGTTAACCTGGTGGTGATCAGTTCAGTTATTTGCTGTTTGATGGATGATATTGCCTGCCGTGCAGAAAGTCTAACTTCCGACTCTACGTTTTTGCGTAATTCCTGGGCTTCCCTGCCTGCATTTTCAATTATACGCGAAGCTTCTTCTTCCGCTTTGTTGCGTAATTCATCTGCTTTGTTTCTAGCTTCACCAATTATTCTTTCAGCCTCCATGTTGGCTTTCGAAATGCCTTCTTCGTAGATTTTACTGGTAAGTTCCTGCAGCTTCTTTTCCATAAAAACTCTCTATTAAAAATCAAAGATAAATTAAAGCTTTACAAATGGATTTATTAATTTACTGGATACTAATGAATTGAAGATACCTCATTTGTATATTAAAACGAATGCAAGTTTAACACATTAAACTAAAATGTGCAAGTAATTAAGTTGAATATTC
>DCVC01000358.1:7908-12377 GCA_002328625.1 Bacteroidales bacterium UBA2198 | reverse complement strand
AATATAATAAAGGAGGTAACCTCCGGCGAATATAAATATGGTTTCTATTCCGATATTGAAATGGAAAAGATACCGAGGGGGCTTAACGAAGATATTGTCAGGATTATTTCGGAAAAGAAAAATGAACCTGAATGGCTTCTGGAGTTCCGCCTTAAATCATTTCATCACTGGCAAACCATGAAGATGCCGACCTGGGCAAACCTCAGAATACCTCCTATAGATTATCAGGATATAATCTATTATGCAGCACCAAAACAAAAAACTTCCCCTGAAAGCATTAACGACATAGATCCGGAGATTAAGAGAACCTTTGATAAGCTTGGAATACCTCTGGAGGAACAAAAACATCTTGCAGGTGTAGCTGTTGATGCTGTAATGGATTCCGTTTCTGTAAAAACCACCTTCAGGGAAACTCTTGCTGAAATGGGAATAATCTTCTGCTCTTTCAGTGAAGCAGTAAGGGAGTATCCTGAACTTGTAAGAAGGTATATGGGTACGGTTGTCCCATATACTGATAATTTTTTTGCATCACTTAATTCTGCAGTATTCAGTGACGGATCATTCTGTTATATTCCAAAGGGTGTGAGGTGTCCAATGGAACTTTCGACATATTTCAGGATAAATGCAGCCAACACCGGACAATTTGAAAGGACTTTGCTTGTTGCTGATGAAGAAAGCTATGTCAGTTATCTTGAGGGATGCACCGCACCAATGAGAGACGAAAATCAGCTTCATGCGGCAATAGTAGAAATAATCGCCGAGAATAATGCAGAAGTTAAATATTCAACGGTTCAAAACTGGTATCCTGGTGACAGGGATGGTAAAGGGGGTATCTTCAATTTCGTAACCAAAAGGGGATTGTGCCGCGGTGAGAACTCGAAAATATCATGGACACAGATCGAGACTGGTTCAGCCATAACCTGGAAATATCCCTCTTGTATACTCCGTGGTGATAACTCAACGGGAGAGTTTTATTCTGTTGCCGTAACAAATCACCACCAGCAGGCAGATACCGGTACAAAAATGATTCATATTGGTAAAAACACCAGGAGTACCATTGTATCAAAAGGAATTTCTGCCGGATTTGGGCAGAACAGTTACCGGGGCCTGGTCAAGGTTCTGAAAAACGCAACTAACGCAAGGAACTTTTCACAGTGTGATTCATTACTATTAGGAGATAAATGCGGGGCTCATACTTTTCCATATATTGAAGTTGATAATCAAACCGGAATTGTTGAACATGAAGCAACAACATCAAAAATTGGAGAGGATCAGATATTTTATTGCAACCAGAGAGGAATATCGACAGAGGATGCAATTGGGCTGATAGTAAACGGGTATGCACGGGAGGTAATAAATAAGCTGCCGATGGAATTTGCCGTTGAAGCTCAAAAATTGCTGCAGATAAGTCTTGAGGGAAGTGTTGGATAAAGGGAAAAACATAAACAATTATGTTGATTATTAGTAATTTAAAAGCAACTATTGAAGGTAAGGCCATACTTAAAGGGATAAGCCTTGAAGTAAAGCCAGGTGAGATCCACGCAATCATGGGACCTAACGGATCAGGGAAAAGCACCCTTGCGGCCGTTCTTGCAGGCAGGGGGTTTGCAGAAGTAACTGAGGGTACAATCACCTATCTTGACCGGAACCTCTTTGACATGTCCCCTGAAGATCGTTCAAAAGAGGGGATCTTCCTTGGATTTCAGTATCCGATTGAGATCCCGGGAGTCAGCATGGTTAACTTTCTGAAAACTGCTGTCAATGAACATCGTAAACACAAAGGGATTGAACCTCTTTCTGCCTCAGATTTTCTAAAGCTTATGCGTGAGAAGAAAGAGCTTGTCGAGATAGATTCAAAGCTTGCCAACCGATCAGTCAATGAAGGATTCTCAGGGGGCGAGAAGAAGAAAAATGAGATATTCCAGATGGCCATGCTTGAACCGAAACTTGCTATCCTTGACGAAACAGACTCAGGTCTTGATATTGATGCTCTGCGGATAGTTGCGAACGGGGTTAACAAACTTAAACGTCCTGATAGTTCTGTAATTGTAATAACACATTATCAACGGCTACTGGATTACATAATACCTGATGTTGTTCATGTAATATATGACGGCAGAATCGTCAGAACAGCAGGCAAGGAACTTGCTCTTGAACTTGAGGAAAAAGGTTACGACTGGATTAAAAAAGAGGTAGAAATTGAGAACGGAAACTAATACAAAATCTGATCTGACAGAAAGATATTCAGATCTGTATTCGGCAAATATTGAAAAAATTGCAGAAGCATCTTCCGCTTTAATTAATTCCTTCAGAGCCTCTGCTATTGAAAAGTTCAATCAGCTTGGAATTCCCACCAGGAAGAATGAAGCTTACAGATACACAAATCTTAACGCTTTCTTCGGGCATGATTTTCACAGCTATTTTCTCCCTGATAAATCGGATTTCATAAAAGCCGAAGAATTCAGGTGTGATGTGGCCAGTCTTGACACTCACGGAATTGTACTGCTTAACGGTTTTTATCCTGTTATCACCGATAAACTTCGCAAATTGCCGGGAGGTGTCTGGATTGGGAGCCTCAATGAAGCATCAAACCAATTCGGAAACAAAATAGAGGAGCATTATAATAAATATGCGAAGAGCGAGACAGATGGTCTTATTCATCTGAATACGGCACTGGCTTCTGACGGTGTATTTGTTTACGTCCCTGAGGGAGTTATTCTTAAGAAACCAATACAGGTGGTCAACCTGGTGTACTCTGATGAGGATATTTTCAATCAGCACAGAAATCTTATAATTGTTGAAAAGAATGCTGAGGTCACACTCATCATATGTGATCATACACTCTCCCCTCAAAAGTTTCTTACTAATACGGTTACAGAGGTGTATGTGGGTGATAATTCACAATTTGATGTAATAAGAGTTCAGAATGAACATAATAACGCAGGAAAGTTAACTCACACTTTCATACACCAGAAAAAAAACAGTTATGTCTCTTCAAACAATATTACACTTCATGGAGGTCTCGTCCGTAACAGCACCTACCACTATCTTGGCGGGGAGAATGCGGAAAGCCATTCCTATGGGTTGTATCTTGCCGATAAGTTTCAACACGTGGATAATTTTGTAAATGTTGATCATGCATATCCTCATTGTAAAAGTAACCAGTTGTTTAAGGGTGTACTGGACGATATAGCCACAGGAGCTTTTAATGGACGTATTTATGTAGCCCCTGATGCCCAGGGAACATTAGCTTATCAGAAGAATAATAATATTCTTCTGACCGATGATGCCAAAATGGATACAAAACCACAGCTTGAGATATATGCTGACGATGTAAAATGCAGCCATGGAGCCACAGTAGGTCAGCTTGATGAAAATGCCCTTTTCTATTTACAGTCACGTGGCATCAACAAAAGGGAAGCAAGACTGATGCTGATGTTCGGATTTGCTCATGAAGTAATTCAGAACATTAAAGTGGAACCTCTTCGTGAAAGAATGGACAGCCTTGTAATGCAAAGGTTAAAAGGTGAGCTTTCGCGGTGTGCAAGCTGTATGGTCAAATGCGGATAATCTTCTGTTAAGGTGAGACCGATTTCAGATATAAGGGATGATTTCCCGTTACTAAGCCGCAAAGTTTACGGCAAACCACTTGTCTATTTTGATAACGGAGCCACAACTCAGAAACCAAAATGCGTAATTGATGCAGTAACGGAAGTATATACAAGTTATAACGGTAACATTCACAGGGGTGTCCATGCCATGAGCGATATGACATCCGAGGCATATGAAAATGCACGTGAAAAAGTGCGGTTGTTCATCAATGCTGAGAAAAGAGAAGAAGTGATCTTCACCTCAGGCACAACGGGTTCAATTAATAGTATAGCATTTTCATTCGGAGAGAAATTTATCAATAAAGGGGATGAGATAATCATTAGTCACCTTGAGCATCATGCGAATATTGTCCCATGGCAGATGATGTGTGAAAGGAAGGGAGCTTTTCTTCGCGTCATACCCATTAACGATAAAGGGGAAATACTTTGTTCTGAATACCTGAGATTGCTTTCAAAGAACACAAAACTGGTTGCGGTTACCCAGGTATCGAATGCATTAGGTTCAATTCTTCCCATCGAAATGATAATTGAGGCTGCTCATTCTATGGACATTCCTGTTTTGATAGACGGAGCTCAGGGCATTCAGCATGGTGTTGTTGATGTCAGAAAGATGAACTGTGATTTTTATGTTTTCTCAGGCCATAAAATCTACGGACCAACCGGCATAGGGATTCTGTACGGTAAGGAAAAATGGCTTTATGAATTGCCACCTTATCAGGGGGGTGGTGACATGGTGGAAACTGTAACTTTTGAGAAAACCACATATAATGAACTGCCGTTTAAATTTGAAGCAGGAACGATGAATTATGCAGGAGCAATCGGATTAAGTCAGGCGCTTGATTATATACTCAATACAGG
>DCVC01000358.1:3938-7813 GCA_002328625.1 Bacteroidales bacterium UBA2198 | reverse complement strand
GATGGAACAATAAGGGCTTCTATGTGTTTCTATAATACGAAGGAAGAAATTGATATTCTTGGCACGGGAATTGAAAAAGTCCTCAGTATGTTTGCATAATTTTAAATCATGACCATCAACGAAGTTCAGGATAGTATTATTGATGAATTTTCATTGTTTGAAGACTGGATGGATAAATATAATCTTCTTATTGACCTTGGTAAAGAATTGCCGGTGATCGATCCAAAGTTTAAAACAAATGATTACCTGATAGAAGGATGTCAGTCAAAAGTCTGGCTCTATCCTTCATATGACGGGGGAATAATTTCCTTCAGAGCCGACAGTGATGCATTAATTACGAGGGGAATCGTAGCCTTATTGATAAAGGTACTTTCCGGGCGAACTCCGCAGGAAATAATGGAAGCTAACCTTTATTTTATTGACCAGATCGGATTAAGGCAAAGCCTGTCGCCAACCCGTTCAAACGGATTACTTGCAATGGTCAAACAAATGAAACTGTATGCTATGGCATATAATGCCATTAAGAGATAGATTCAAAATATGGAATTAGATGAAAAACTGGAAATAGAAAACAGTATCGGAGAAGTATTGAGAACCATTTACGATCCTGAGATTCCTGTTAATATTTATGATCTTGGGCTCATCTATAATATAGATGTCGATGATGAACATGTTGCCCATATCACTATGACACTGACTGCACCAAACTGTCCGATGGCAGAAGATCTTGTGGAAGAAGTTAAGTATAAGGTGGCAGGAATAAAAGGCATAATAGACTGTAATCTTAAGCTTACTTTCAATCCTCCCTGGGACAGAAGCATGCTTAGTGATGCTGCCAGGCTTGAACTGGGATTCTTATAGAATTTAACTATATGGTCGAATCTGGAAAAAAATCCCTCTCTGTTCTGATAAAAAACAAGGCCTTTGAATCAGGTTTTGACCTCTGTGGTATTGCAAAAGCAAGGTCGCTTGATGAATACGGACCTGTTCTGAGAAGCTGGTGCGAAGCAGGGATGAATGATAATATGAATTATCTTGGCCGGAACATTGAGAAAAGGCTGAATCCGGAATATCTCCTCCCTGGTGTTAAATCGCTGATTGTGACGGGAATAAGTTATTTTTCGGAGATCAAACAAAGGATGTCTGGAGTTCCTATTCTTTCGAGGTATGCATATGGTATAAATTACCATGATGTTATTACTTCAAAACTTGCAGATCTCATCGACTTAATAAAGACTATTGATCCAAAAGCAGAAGGCAGGATAGTTGTTGACTCAGCGCCTCTGCTTGAAAAAGAATGGGCGCATGAAGCCGGTCTGGGATGGCAGGGAAAACATTCTGTCCTGATCAGCAGAAAGATCGGATCATTCTTTTTTATCGGCACTCTGTTATTAAATATTGAACTTGATTATGACCTGCCTTTCAAAGGAGAACATTGCGGTGAATGCACACTATGCATTGAATCATGTCCGACAGGAGCCATAAATGATAACAGGACGATTGATGCAAGGAAATGTATTGCCAATCTGACAATTGAAAACAGGGGGCCAATACCTGACGAGATTATTCCCAGACTTGGAAGAAGAGTTTATGGCTGCGACAGATGTCAGGAAGTATGTCCATGGAACTATCGTGCAAAACCTCATCAGAATCAGGAATTTAATATTAATGAGGAAGTGGCAGCTTTGAGACCTGAAGATTGGCAGTCTCTTACACGAGAACAATTTACAAGACTTTTTCAGAGATCAGCCGTTGAAAGGGTAAAATACGAACATTTCATAAGTAATATAAAGGCTGCCTTTAAATCAGAAGTTTGAAAGATAGATCATTTAATTATCTCTGATCACTGTCACTACGACTTCCCTTTGATTTCTGGGTCCGTCAAATTCACATAAGAAAATATTCTGCCAGGTCGATAAACCTGCTTTACCTTCAATTATGGGTATTGTTTCAGAAGCCCCTACAATTCCTGATTTAAGATGAGCATCACCATTGTTATCCTGATGATCATGTTCCCAGATACCCGATGGGATAAGTCTTTTAAGCAATGTTACAACGTCGTTCTGAACCGACTGGTCCCAGTTCTCCTGGATCATTATGCCGGCTGTAGATCCCCTTGCATATACTGATGCAATACCGGTCTGAACCTTGCTCTCCTTAATGATATCGGTAACCCTTGATGTAATATCGTACAAACCGTTTCTGCTGTCGGTGCGGATTGTGATTATCTTCTGCATAATTAATTTTTTAAAATTCGATATAAAATTACCATATGTTTTTTACCTTGTTAATAAATTATTGTTTTATATGCACAACCATTAAGTTGATATTTATCGATAAGAATCTGATGGAAGAGAGCAGAAAGGATAATTTCCGGAATTTAAGGAAGGTTGTTGAGATAAGCTTCTCCTTTGCTTCCACGGCGGGAATCAGAATAACAGGGGATGAAGGTAACGGCCCTGATGTTTTTCAGGATGCCATGTTCAGTATCCTGAAAAGAAGAAATATATAGAAGAGGGAGTATTAATAAATAAAATGAACAAATATTAAACTATAATCCAATGAAAAGTAAACCGATTAAAGCAGTTGCCCTGATTATTCTTGCAATGATTTTTTCTTGTGATGAACCGGAAACTGTGATAACAAATACCGTACATTCAGACGGATCGGTGACCAGGAAAATTGAAATGAGGAACGTCGTGAATAAGTTTACCATTTCCGGTTCTCAGGTCCCTTTTGACTCCACATGGATTGTTAAGGATTCGCTGGAGATAGATGAAGATGGTGATACCATATGGGTGAAGCTGGCAGAGAAGCGATTCAAAAATAGTGATGAGATAAACAAGGCTTACAGGACTGACAGTGGGTGCAACAAAGAAATATCACGCAGAACAGAATTCAGTAAGAAATTCAAATGGTTCAAAACCGAATACCGGTTTGCCGAGATAATAGATAAAACTATGTCTGCCGGCTATCCAATTTCAGAATTTCTTAACAACGAAGAGTTGCAATGGTTTTATTCTCCTGAAAAGTTGACCGGAGAAAAAGAACACGGCCCTGACAGTCTTAAATTCAGAGCATTAAACGATACAGTAAAAAAGAAGGTTGAAAAATGGAGCATCAAGTGCTTTGCTTCAGAATGGATACACGAATTTGTACGGCTTACAGAGGGAAAGGCAGGAAATGATCTGAGCAGCGAAGCCTTGAAAATCCGCGAAAGAGAATTCGAAAGACTTATTGAGGCAAACATGGAAAAGTTTGACAGTTTATGGTCAGCCGGAATGCTGTTTAATGGAATCATTGGTGAAGCCAACGCCCTAGAATACAAGGCCGAGGCTGATTCAGCCGTCAATCTTGCAATAGAGAAAGTTTTTATAAGCTTCAGCGATTACACGGTAAGAATAGCAATGCCAGGTAAAGTGATTGGGACCAACGGATTTATGGATTCGGCAAGAATTTCACAATGGCCTGTTAAATCTGAATTTTTCCTCAGCCAACCATACGAAATGTGGGCTGAATCGAAGGTGGCCAATAAATGGGCATGGATTATTTCTGGATTAATTCTGTTGTTTGCTATGACAGCGATCCTTATTAAAGCAAGAAAAAAAGGCTGAGTTGCCTCAGCCTAACCTAAAACCTACTACCTAACCATAAAAACACTACCTGTTGTAATCTTTCAAAATAAGCATTAACTTCTGCCTTGTGAAAAATATCCTGCTTTTGACTGTACCGATCTTCAAACCAAGTTTCTCAGCAATCTCATGATATTTATAGCCATTTAAATGCATTCTGAAGGGGATTCTGAAATCATCACTTAAGGAGTCAATGGCTTTTTCAATCTCTCCTTCAGCATAATTTGATTCAGGTGAAATGAA
>DCVC01000358.1:0-3821 GCA_002328625.1 Bacteroidales bacterium UBA2198 | reverse complement strand
GTGTCCTGAACAAGATCAAGAGCAGTATCCCTATCGGTTGTGAGGCTCATTGCAAATCTGTGCAGATTGCTTTTCATTTCTATCAGACTGTTGTTGAATTCATATGTTGTCATGGCACCTTATTTTTTGATTGTTGAAACAAATGTACACAAATAGATTAAGATAAAAAAATATTAATATCTTAAAATCTTTATATTCTAATGTTGTTCTAAATAAATGGATTTAGTAAATAGTAGAAACACAGCAATATATGTATGGCTATTAGATGTATTTCCAAATTTTGTATAAATTAAACCCATGGACATGTCCTGGTAAAATATCATTCAGGAAGTACAAAAACAAGGCAGGAAAAGGGTTATTTTAACCAAGTTTTATACTTTTAAAGAAAAAAGAAATGGATTTAGGCAGGGAATGAAGTTATCGTGGAAACACATAATCGGCTTTTAAAGATGAAACATATATTTTTATTTTAATCAGAAGATTCTGACGAATTAACAACAACTTAGCCTGATATGGAATTCCGGACGAAAGTAAATATTGAATCATCCAGCAATAAGATTGGATATAATGACCGGGTATTATTCATTGGTTCCTGTTTTGCTTCGGAAATTGGATCAAAGCTGGAGGAAGGAAAAATACCTGTTATGATAAACCCATCAGGGACTGTTTTTAATCCGGCTTCATTGTCGAATACGATAGATACAATTATTAATAAAAAAATCTTTGTACAGGATGATCTCTATTGCCATGATGGTATTTACCTTAGTTTTTACCACTACACTGATTTTTCCTCGGAAGATCCTGAAGAGGTACTTACGAAGATTAACAGCAAAACATATGAGGCTTATGAATTCTTGTCTTTAGCGAAATTTCTTTTTGTGACTTTCGGTACTGCCAGGATTTACCGCTGGAAATCAAGCGGAACTATTGTTTCGAACTGTCATAAGATCCCTCACTCATTTTTTAAGTCTGAGTTGATGACAGTCAACGATATAACAGCTTTATGGACCCGACAGCTTGATAATCTTCACGCTCTTTTCCCACGATTGAAAGTGATTTTCACAATCAGCCCTGTAAGACACTGGAAAGATGGTCCGCATGGGAATCAAGTAAGCAAGTCAATCTTGTTTCTTGCAGTGGAGGAGCTGTTAAAACACCCTTCTTCCTGTGCTTATTTTCCTGCTTATGAACTGGTTATGGATGATTTGCGTGATTACAGGTTTTATGCTGACGATATGCTTCACCCTTCATCTGCTGCGATAGATTACATCTGGAAGGCATTTTCAGATTGTTTTATGGAAACCAGGACAGTTGAAATATGGAAAGAGATCTCAAAAATTACAAGAGCCTGTTCGCATCGTATGAATATGAGCTCTGAAAAAGGGATCAGAGTATTCGCAATGAAGATGATGGATAAAATCTCAAATATATTGATAAAAGCACCCTCGGTAAATCTGGAATCAGAAAAGAAATATTTCAGCTCACTGCTAAAAACTTGAATCTTTTACTGTTTTGTTCGAAGAATTATGGCTTATCTACCTGAGTTCAGATACTGCTTTAATAAAGTCTGTCGGATTACGGGTAATAATAATATTCTCGGGGATCCTTTTCTCAGGAATCTCAGGATAATCTGTAAGTATTATTTTCTTAATCAGAAGAGATTTTCCTATACTACTGAAGTATCCGATTTTCTTCTTCGCAAAATCAAAGGCACTTGAATTTACTATAAGAAATTCAAAAGGTTTGATTTTGTGAATTTCAATTACTTCTGATGCCGGAAGAATCCCTCCGGTAAATATTACGTCATATCCTCGTTTTTTAAGAGTATATTTATAAAACAGGAAATTATTGTCGCTAAGATTATCAGAGCTGTTGATCATGGCTACAGTTGTTTTTGCCTTTGCTGCAGAAGTTCTCAGTGAGCTATCCTCGACAATCAACATGTTTCTTATTGTATATTTTACAAATTGTTCCTGAGCTCTTGAGAGACTACCTGTCTGCCAAAGGATTCTTGACTTTTCAAGGAGTGGGTGCAGGTATTTTGGATAAGCTTCTTCTATCCCCTGGTATTTGATAAAAGGGGAAAGCGCTTCTTTAAACTGCTCTTCGTTGAATCTTAAAGCTGACATCAGTATTTTACCGGGCTGGAAATTATAGTCAAGATCATCGTTCATGCTGCTTAAGTTCATAACCTGCTGGGTAAGCTCATCTTCGTTCAGCATTGCAATTCTGGAAATCTTAAGACCGTTTCTGTTAAGATATGCCACATTAAGAATTTTCTTAAGTTCTGCTTCATTATAAGTCCTTATATTTGAATCGGTCCTGTCAGGATCAAGAACTTTGTATCTTTTTTCCCAGATCCTGATAGTATGGGCCTTAATTCCGGAAAAATTTTCCAGATCCTTTATTGAGAAAACATTTAATCCTTCTTCCATGGCTTTTATAAAATCAGTTTTTGATCAAGACTATTGCATCCCACAATTAAACAACCAAAAAACAAGAATGTTGTTCCAAAAACGATAAAAATTAAACTATTTGATGTTTATGCGGTATTCTCCCCAAAACCGCAATTGTGTCTGTTGATTGAATCTGTTCCTCTTATTCGAAAACTTCAACCATAATCTTTTTCACCACGCGGCTACCATCCCTGAAATCGATTGTTACAAGATATATTCCTCTTCGAGGATTATCAAGTATAACCCTTGTAACCAACAGTGGATTTTTATATTGAGCCTTATAAATATCCTGTCCGATCATATTTGTAACCTTAACAGATGAGATCTCTTTGTCACATTTGATGGTAAACCTGTTTTCTCTTACAGGCACAGGATAGATATTGATATTGGTACTGGTATTTGATGATTCTCTTGTAAAGCTCTTTTGACCAGAGTTTCCGGAAAATATTAAAGTGTCCTTCTGAGCCTGCAGAATGATGGTAAAAAATAAAAGAAAAAATAGGAGTAGAGTTTTCTTCATAAATACCGTTTAGTAAGACCCCTCAAAAATTGTGCTAAAGGTAGGCAAATTATTTATTATGTTCAAAAAATAATTTTGCTTTTTCCAAATCATCTGGTGTGTCGATACTAATACTCTCCCATTTCGTAACAGCAGTTCTGATCCTGAATCCATTTTCAATCCATCTGTTTTGCTCAAGCGATTCAGCAATCTCGAGCGGACTTCTGGTTAATCCTGTTATCTTTTGCAAAGTTTCGACCTTGTATCCGTAAAGGCCAATATGCTTATAATAAGAATGTCGTACAGTCCACTGATCCGTTTCAGCATCCCTGTAATATGGTATTGCGGCACGACTAAAATAAATTGCATCACCATTGAAGTTCACGACTACTTTAGGTTGATTGGGATTAAGAATATCTTCCTCAGGCTCGGTTCTCCTTATCAAAGTTGCAATTTCAACCGACCTGTCGGTGAAACATGAAGCCAGCAGATCTAATTGTTCAGGTTTTATGAATGGCTCATCACCCTGAATATTTATTATAATATCAATTTTGTTTTGTATTTCCTCTGATATTATAATAACCGCCTCAGCGCAACGATCAGTCCCACTCATATGAGATTGCGATGTCATCACAACTGAACCGCCGAATTCAGCGACCGAATTGTAAATCCTTCTGTCATCAGTAGCAACATATACTATATCGAGCGATTTACTGGCTTGTTCATAAACTCTCTGAATCATTGTCTTATCGCCAAGCAGCGCCAGAGGTTTCCCTGGGAACCTCGTGGATGCGTAGCGGGCCGGAATAATGCCTGCAAATTGATAACCCATGTACGTTTTCATATCGCGAATTTACAAAAATTGC
>DCVC01000131.1 GCA_002328625.1 Bacteroidales bacterium UBA2198 | reverse complement strand
CCAAATCCCCAAAAAAGATCAACTATGCTTACGTTTTTAAGAATCACACTTAAGACCCATAACAGAGTCATCATAACCATAATGATAATAAATGTATGGAAATATATCTGAATGAAAGTCATAGGATTATGTAAACAGGAACTTAATTTATTAGTCAAAGAGAAGAGAGACTGATGCAGCTCCAACACCTGCATTTGCTCCGATTACAGGTGAGATATTAACAACAGAGACCGGCTTTTTCAATGTCAGCTTTTCCATTTCCTCTGAATACCATTTTGCAGCTTCCTTGTTATTTGCATGGAGTACAATATAGTTCCATATCTTGTTTTCACTGGTTATTTTCCTGATATGCCCCATTACTTTTTCCATGTTGGCCTTCTGATTGAATGCTTTATCGAACACAATAGCTTTTCCGTTTTCATCTATCGATACTATGGGATTAATATTGAGTAATTTGGCTACCAGTCCTTTAGCTGCAGATACCCTTCCTCCTTTTATCATATATTTCAGGGTCTTTACACTTACAAAAATGCGTGTGTTCCTGATCCATTTTTCTGCCATCCCAACTATCTGATCGTGTGAATGACCCTCTTCAATTGACCGCGCAATGCGTAATACAATCAGTCCCAGTGAACCCGAAAGGTTTTTTGAGTTCAATACTGTAATTGATTTGTTGAACTCCCTGCTGACTGACTGTGCCGCTTTAAGACTGCTGTTGTAAGTACCGCTGAGTTTATCACTCAGGTTTACTGATATAATTGAATCATAATATGAAGCCAGATGTGAATAGAGGGATTTAAATGTACTCTCATTAACCTGTGATGATTTGGGATAATCGGGGCTTTCATCAAGAAGGGAATAGAATTGGTCGGGTTGGATAGTGACTTTATCAAGGTAATGATTCTCTCCGAAGTTGATATTTATGGGGACCATGTTAATCTGGTATTTTTCGATAAATTCATTATCCAGGTCACATGTGGAATCTGTAACAAGAGCAATTTTCCATTTTCTGTTATAAGCGGCCTGGCTCTGGCGAACCATATCATCAGCTTTCTGAAAAGTGATCGTCCCTTTATTTTTCAGATTAAAGAACAGATCTGCAGGATTATTTGTATGAAGGTGAAACCTTCTTATTCTGTCCGAGCCGGCAACAACAACCGAATCACCGTATTTTCCCAGTGTCTCTTTAAGCCTTTTGTTATCAATTGTACAGTTTTTGATGATGGCTTCAGTGCAATATCTGAAAGCTGGTTTTTCAGAAATTACCTCCTCTATTTTAGGGAAAGTAACTGCTTCACTTTTTGAAGAGATAAGCTCCTTAATATTTCTTGTCCTGATGAATTCAATTATACCTTCGACAAACAGTACAAAACCTTTAGCTCCTGCATCCACAACATTGTTTTGTGCCAGAATCTCCAGCTTTGATTTTGTTTCAGCAAGCGATTTTTTAAGGATCTCATAGGAATTAACAAGAAGGTGATTAAAATCGGCAAACTTGTTTCGCCTTTTATAAATATAATCTGCCCATTCTTTTATTACAGTGAGCATTGTCCCTTCAACAGGATTGGCCACAGCCTCATAAACGTATCTTACTGATTTTTGAATACTTTCAGCAAATTGTTTCAGGGTAACAGATCTGAATTCACCCGTTTCGTTACTGAGACCGTAAAAGAACTGGGCAAAAATGATTCCTGAATTTCCCCTTGCATTAAGCAAGGTTGCCTCGGCAATTCTGTCGGCAGTAATTTTATATGACCGGTGAGGGTGAAGGGATTCTATAACTGAACGTATTGTAGAGGCCAGGTTTGTGCCCGTATCTCCGTCATTTACAGGAAATACGTTTATCCTGTTCAGCTCAACCTGATGTTCAATGATCTTCTTAGCTCCGGCAATAAATGTATAGTATAAATTGCGGCCGTCCATTTCAATGAGGGGAATCGCTCTTGTTAATGCCATTGTGTACTTTTAGAATGTTGCAAAGGTAATAAAATAATAAAACACGGGATTTTGTGAAAGGTTCAAAGAAGGAGCGGGTGAGCGTAGAGTGGTTAAGGTTCCTCTATCTTCTGATACCCGCTTTGTAAACCTCAATGGCTCTTTGCCTGGCATACTCATGTTCAACCATCGGCACCGGATAGGATGGAGTATCATATTCAGTGACCCATCGTCTGATATATTCCTTATGCGGATCGAATTTCTTCTGCTGGGTATCCGGATTGAAGATCCGGAAATAAGGCGCTGCATCACACCCTGTCCCGGCTGCCCACTGCCAGTTACCGTTATTTGACGATAACTCATAATCAAGCAGTTTCTGTGCAAAGTATGCCTCACCCCACCGCCAGTCAATAAGCAGATGTTTGCAAAGAAATCCTGAGACTATCATCCGGACCCTGTTGTGCATATAACCTGTACTGTTAAGCTGTCGCATCCCGGCATCGACCATCGGATAACCTGTTTCCCCGTTGCACCACCTCCCGAAATCTTTTTCATCGTTCCTCCATTGAATGTCATCATAGTGCGATTTAAAATTGCCGGTTACAACATTCGGAAAATGAAACAGAATCTGCATGAAGAATTCACGCCAGATCATTTCATTCAGGAATGCCTTGTTCTGTTCAGAAGCCACTTTAACCATTTTCCTGATGCTTACTGT
>DCVC01000070.1 GCA_002328625.1 Bacteroidales bacterium UBA2198 | reverse complement strand
CATGTTTATGAATTAATCAGGCTAACCGCAACGAACGCGATTTAAACATTATTAAGCGGACTTTGCGGTTATTATTTTTAATCATATTTGTCGTGATTCTGTATTTTTATCATCTAAATATCTCAATTAGTTAAAAACATAAAGCAAAATATAACTGTTTAATAAATTTCTGTTATTTTTACGGCCTTAATTCTATACTTCTCCGTAATACAAAGTAAGGTATTAGTAATATATGAAAGTTCTGAAATTTGGCGGTTCATCAGTTGGGTCTCCTGAACGGATAATCGGGGTAAAAAAAATAATTGAAGCAGAGACCTCACCCTGTGTGGTCGTGGTCTCTGCTTTTCAGGGAATAACCGACAATCTTAAGAAAATAAGCGAACTTGCCGCTGCCAGGAAGGAAGAGTATAAGTTACAACTTGATGAGGTCATCAGCAGACACAAGAAAACAACAAAAAGTCTTATAACCGATAAAAATCAGCTAAATGTACTTTCAACCATTGATGATATATTCAGTGAGACATCAGAAACTCTCAATGGTATATTCCTTTTAAGAGAATTAAGCAATCATGCCCTTGATAAGGTTCTGAGCATTGGCGAAAGGTTATCAGCTTTAATAATCAGCGCTTTTATTGATAATGTAAGGTATATCGATTCAAGAGATCTTATTAAGACCGATGATCAATTTGGAAACGCAAATGTTGACTTTGAACTTTCGGAATCTCTTATCAGGCAATCAATTGACAGAGCTGAAAGGCTGATCATAATGCCCGGTTTCATAGCGAGCTCTGTCAATAATGAAACAACAACACTTGGAAGAGGCGGGTCGGATTATACGGCCGCTATCGTAGCTGCTGCTATTGATGCCGAAGGGCTTGAAATATGGACAGACACTGATGGTTTCATGACGGCAGATCCGGGAAAGGTTGAAAAAGCATATGCAATAGAAAGCCTGACTTATTCAGAGGCAATTGAATTATCGCATTTCGGGGCAAAAGTGATTTACACCCCTACCCTTCGCCCGGTTTATAAAAAGCAGATCCCTGTTTATGTCAAAAATTCCTTTAATCCGTCAGAACGGGGAACAATAATAAGTGATAAATCAACAAACGGTAGCATCAGTCCTATTAAAGGTATTTCATCAATCGATCATATTGATCTGATAACAGTGCAGGGAACAGCCATGGTTGGAGTCACCGGAACATCAATGAGGCTATTCGGTGCACTTGCAAAGCACAATATTAACATTGTTCTTATTACCCAGGCATCATCAGAATACTCAATAACATTTGCGTTAAATCCGCCTGATACCAGACAGGCAATTGCAGCCTTAAACCAGGAATTTGAAAAGGAGATTATCTACAGAAAAGAACTTAAGATACTGGTCGAAAAAGATTTATCGATAATAGCAATTGTCGGGGAAAAGATGAAAAACACACCCGGCATTTCAGCCACTCTTTTCAGTTCGCTCGGAAGAAATGGAATAAATGTGATTGCAACAGCCCAGGGTTCGTCAGAGTTGAATATATCTGTGGTGATAAAGAATGAAAATCTTCACAAAGCCCTTAATGTTATTCATGACGGTTTCTTCCTTTCAAGATACAAAGAGATGCATCTTTTTATAGCAGGCACAGGGTTTGTAGGAACCAGTCTCCTGCAACAATTTAATAAACAATACAATATACTTCTCAATGAACACAGGCTGAAAATAAACCTTATCGGAATTGCAAACTCAAGGAAGATGCTTATCAACAGGAAAGGATTGCCATTGGGTGACACCATTGAGAACCTTGAACTAAGCGGGGAAGAAAGCAATATTGTGGAATTCATCAGCCAGATGACAAAACTTAATCAAAGGAATTCAGTGTTTGTAGATTGTACTGCAAATTCGAAAGTAGCCGGAGTTTACAAAGATGTTCTTTCGAGATATGTATCTGTGGTTACCGCCAATAAAATTGCCTGCTCCTCTGAATATAGTTATTATCAACAGCTTAAATCAATTGCAAATGAAAAAGGCATAAGGTTCATGTATGAGACTACCGTTGGAGCCGGTTTGCCAATTATCAAGACAATAAACGACCTTATAGTGAGCGGAGACAAAGTCATCAGGATTGAAGCTGTTCTTTCAGGAACATTGAATTTTATTTTCAACACCATAAGTCCTGATGTGCCACTTAGTTCAGCTGTCAGAATGGCCCGGGAGAGAGGAATTTCAGAGCCCGATCCAAGAATTGACCTCGATGGTACAGATGTGGTGAGAAAAATTCTTATTCTGTCACGTGAAGCAGGATATTCAATAGAACAGAGTGATGTTGAAGTTGTCAGGTTCCTGCCTGATGAGTGTTTTGAAGGAGATCCTGAAAGCTTTTTTCTGAAAATACAGAAATATGATCAGGAATTTGAACAAAGAAGGAAAGGCCTGATACAACGGAATAAAAAATGGAGATTCTACGCAACAATGGAACTTGGTAAAGCCAGAGTGGAACTTATAGAGGTTAATGCAGAGCATCCAACTTTTGATCTTGAGGGCAGCAATAATATAGTGCTTTTTACCACAGAACGCTATCGTGAACTTCCCATGGTCATTAAAGGATACGGGGCCGGGGCAGATGTAACGGCAGCGGGCATATTTGCTGACCTGATGCGAGTAGTCAATGTATAATCAGGACGACGTATTGAATACTATTAATTCATATTATTCAACAAATCGAAGAGCACCGGAAGTTTCATTTAAAGAAGCCCTTCTGAAAGGGCTGGCTCCCGACGGCGGATTGTATATGCCTTGTTTCATTCCGAAGTTCAACCGGGGTGAACTAGAGGCTTTATCCGCAGATGATTATCCGGGAATCGCATTTAAAATCCTTAACTTGCTGACCGGCAAAGATATAGACAGAGATGACCTGATAAACCTCTGCAGGGAAGTTTACAATTTTGATATAGTCCTTGAAGGAGTTGTTAACCGCAATTATCTTATGCGTCTCGATCAGGGGCCGACAGCTTCATTTAAGGATTTTGCCGCACGCATGATGGGCAGACTTATGCAATATTTCCTCAGTATCGACAGCAAAGATATTACAATACTGACCGCCACATCAGGTGATACCGGCAGTGCTGTTGCCAATGCATACTTCGGACTCGGGAACATAAGGGTTATTATATTATTCCCGTTTGATGAGGTGACAGAACTTCAAAGAAAGCAGATGACAACACTGGGGAACAATATCAGGGTCATTGCTGTTGACGGCAAATTTGACGATTGCCAGACGATGGTGAAAAGAGCTTTCATGGACGAATCACTTGCTCATCTCAGACTCTCTTCAGCAAATTCAATTAATATCGGCAGACTTCTTCCGCAATCAGTATATTACTTCCGGGGCTGGTCAAGGCTGGCGGCAAAATCTGATGAAAAGGTTGTTTTCAGTGTACCGTGCGGAAATTTCGGAAACCTGATGGGAGGAATTATCGCGCGTGAAATGGGTCTGCCTGTTAAATGCTTCGTTATCGCGACCAACGAAAATGACGAGGTCCCGGTATATTTCAGAACAGGCACATATAACATAATACGCCCTTCGAGGAATTGTATTTCAAATGCCATGAATGTAGGACATCCCAGTAATATGTCAAGGATAGCAGCATTCTACGGTGGTATAATGGATGAGTACGGCAGGATACTGAAAGAACCTGACATGGGAAAGTTGAGAGAGGATTTTTTTGCAGTCAGTGTTACTGATGATGAAACCAGGAATGCAATTGACATGTGCTACAGACAATTCGGAACAGTGCTGGAACCACATGGAGCTGCAGCATGGTATGGATTACAGAAGTATCTTGATAATAATCCGGTGCAAAGAGATGGAAACCAGTTATGCATATCGCTTGAAACTGCTCATCCGGCAAAGTTTCAAAGAGAGCTTACGGATATCCTGAAGATTAATATCCCATTGACTTCTTCGATGGAAGAACTTGAGACCAAAACCGAAGAATATCTATCTTTAGAAAATAATTATGAACTTTTCAGGAATTATATCCTGAAGCATTATTAACAAAATTTTTATCTGTTAAAAACATGTATATAGTTTGCTGTGATCTGGAAGGTGTGCTTGTTCCTGAAGTATGGATAAATGTTGCACGATGGACAGGTATAGATGAGTTAAAACTGACTACCCGTGATATAAATGATTATAATGCCCTGATGAAAAGAAGGCTGGAAATTCTTCGTTTCCACGGGATCACCATAAATGATATCCAGAAAGTCATATCCCTGCTTGACCTCATGCCGGGAGCAATGGATTTTATAAACTGGCTTCACCGGCGCGCCCAGTTAATTGTTGTTTCAGATACATTCAGGGAGTTTGCTGATCCGCTGCTCGAAAAAATGGGATGGCCATTTCTGTTTTGTCATCACCTGTCAATTGATAATAACGGGACCATCACAGATTTCCATCTAAGGCAACCTGATGCAAAGATGAGGGTGGTTGAATCTTTTCAGTCACTTAATTACCAGGTAATTGCTATAGGGGATTCATATAATGACATTACAATGCTCAGGAAAGCGGAACTGGGAATTTTATACGGACCTCCTCAGAATGTTATAAATGACAATCCTGATCTGAGGGTAGTGAATTCATATAAACAATTAAAGACTATTGTTTCAAATCTGATACAGATGGAATAGTTGCTTCACAAAAGATATATTATCCCAAGTCATATGAATTTCAAAAGTTTTAAAAACAGAACAGTGACTACCCCTGATTCTGCTGAAAAAGAGATAATCCGGACAAAAACTATCAGGAGACGCAAACTGATTAAAGGCCTTGCCGGAATACCTCTTATGGCTGGAATTGGAGGAACATTTTTCAGGGATTTATCGGAGCAAACGTCGAGCAACAACTCCGAGATCCGGACAATAAGCAGAAAAAGTGAAAATTTTTCTGACAAAGATCCAGTCCTTCCTTTTGGCAAGCTTGGCAACCTGAATCTGACCAGGTTAATCATGGGCTGCAATCAGATGAGCGGTTTTGCTCATGCCCGCGATCTATTATATGCCAATAGTCTTTTTCAGGCATATAATACTGACGAAAAAGTGATTGAGACTTTTTATATTGGTGAGCAGGCAGGCATAAATTGTACTTTCCTTACAAACAGAAATTACCCGGTTTTTCACAAGTATCTGAACCTTTATAAGGGCAGGATGCAATCAATCTGTCAGACCTATCTGAAACCTGCAGATTTTCTGGGTGACATTGACAAAGCGATAGCAAACGGCGCCAATACTCTTTATATACAGGGTGGAGAGGGCGATCGATATGTAAGAGAAGGTAAAGTAAGGGAACTGGCCAGGGCAATAGAGCATATAAAGAAAAAGGGATTTTCAGCGGGTATTGGAGCCCATTCACTGGAGGTGGTCAAAATCTGTGAACGGGAAAAATTACCGGTTGATTATTATGTAAAGACTTTTCATAATGATAATTACTGGTCGGCACATGCAATGGAAGAGAGAGTTGAGTTCAGTGTAGACTCACAGCGGAATACTGATCACAACAAAATACATGACAATATGTTTGATCTTTTCCCTTCACTTACAGCAGATTTCATGAAAAGTGTGAAGAAGCCATGGATTGCATTCAAGGTTCTGGCAGCAGGGGCAATAGCTCCCAAAGATGGTTTCCGGTTTGCATTTGAAAATGGAGCAGATTTTATCTGCGTGGGGA
>DCVC01000008.1 GCA_002328625.1 Bacteroidales bacterium UBA2198 | reverse complement strand
CAAATAGCATCCTGTCAATTGCTGAAAGAACATATAATCTGTTAGTAAGCGGATGGACGGCTATTGCGGAGGGTCTGAACTTAATATCGGGCTTTCCTTTACCTCCTTTCTTATGACTTTCTGTAGGAACATCAATCTTGTTATCCTGGGCGAACTGCTTTATTTCTGACATATCAAGTTCATAAGCAGGTTCTTTAATTACCTTCTTTGAATGGAGGTCAAAACTGTAAATGACCCTAATATTCTTATCTTTTCCAATGCTTANNTAAGAAGACGGTTATTCTTTTGATCATAACAAAGCCCTTCATTATCGCCCGAAGGAATGCCGGTATTGTAAAATACCCGTTTAAAACCGGAGGATTCATAATTAATTATGCCAAACAACAATCCATCACTCCTCAAAACATAAATTGAATTATCAACTCTGGCTATTCCTTCATAGTCACCATTCGAACCGAAATAGATCTGTTTTTTAATTTCATTTTTCAACAGGTCATAAATGAAAAGGATACCGTGCTCATCCTGTATGCACGCAATTGAGGTCATGTCAATTTCAGTTATTCCTGATATTTCATGAAGAGACTTTGGTAATATATAGATCCTGTCAGGTGTCGATAAATCATAGTTTATGTTCCTGAAGGAATTGGTTCTTTGTTTTTCCTGCTGACTGACAAGCATTGAAAAGCTAAATGCAAAAAAGATAAATAATGATATTGTCATCAAAACTCAATTATTCATTTTTGAAAAAGGTACTCCACTCTGACAAATGAACCTGACTGTTTATTACAAGGGAATAAATTTACTTAAAAATTATAATGAAACCCACATGTATTTGAATGCATAAACACAATATTATAATATTCAGTTACATGTGGATTCTCCCGCTTTGCGGGACAGGCTATCATACCATTAAAATTAATTATTATATGATGAAATAAATAAAAGAGGCTGCACCGACCGGGCAGCCTCTTCTAAACCTAAAACCCCTATGACAAAAACCTATGATGAAGAAAGAACGGAATTGCTAGTTTTTCTTTGTGCTGAAATATGTTTCTCCATTGATATCAGTCATATCAACTACCTCAAAACCATGGGATTCAAATAATTTTGAAACATCATCTTTATCAAGATTGCGATCTGTCCTGGAATCAAGGAAATTGACAAACCTGTTAAGCAGTCTCGAGGCCTGATAATGAGAAATCCCATTTTCTCTCTGGACTTTATTATCAGAAAAACATCCTATGAAATGGGCATCCTGCGGCAGAATTCGACAGAGTGTCTGTAAGAAGTTGTCAAGATGTTTAATGAAATTAAGCTTCTTAAGATTTATTAATGTTCTTATACTACTTAATTCGGAGTCGTCATAATAGTAATGGTGATTTGAGGAGAGAACCAGTAAGTTTGATTCTCTGGCGAGTCCGAGATTCTTAATGTATTGGAAAAAAGTCTCATTTCCTTCGGCAATCATGCTACCGATTGCCGGGCTGTAGTTGTTCCTTCTATAGGAGACCCTTTTACCATAATTTGACTCATTAGTATCGCCATTCATGAAAGTTGTGTTATTAAAAGTAGAATTGTTGTCCATAATTTTGTATTTATGATTAACGATGTAAAAGTAGAACCGGAAAGGCCCCCATGTCAAGTGGCAAGAGNNTACGAATAAGAACAGGAACGAACCGTTAATATTTAAAAGGAAGCTATTCGTCAAAAAAAGAGTGAAATTTATTGCTGAACCTGCTCTATTTGTCTGAAAAAATATCGTATGTCAGTTTAATGATCAGATTTTCAATGGTATAAACATCAAAGAGAGTTCTTACAAAACGATTTCTTAATAAAAACTGATTTTGACAAATGTCGGATTATTCAGGATTAAAAAACACTCTTTTAAAAGTTTAAGCCGGTGAATCAAGTTACTGACCAGGAAGCATTGAAGCCTTTTGGAAGATTTACTGACACTAAAATTAATTTTTGTGAGTTTTTACTTAAATTCGTAACATGAAATTTTAAAGTAACTTTTATGAAAAAGCTCTTTTTAACGTTTGTTCTTACTTTCTTCATCCTGACTATGTTAAGTGCACAGGATTACGGAACGGGTATCGGGCTCAGGGGAGGATTTTCAAGCGGGCTGACCGTTAAGCATTTTATATCACAAAAAAATGCCCTGGAAGGTATCCTGTCAACAAGATGGAGGGGTTTCGATATCACAGGGCTATATGAGATCCATAATCAGGCTTTCGATACTGATCGGCTTAACTGGTATTTTGGTTTTGGTGCACATCTGGGATTCTGGGATGGAGATTATACATATACAAGATGGGGAGAAGTGGGTCGTAACTATATTATAATAGGTATAGATGGGATTTTAGGCATCGAATATAATTTCAGGGAGGCGCCGATCAACATAGGTATTGACTGGAAGCCGGCATTTAACATTATCGGATATACGGGCTTTTGGGGTGACGGGGGAGCCCTGTCAATAAGATATATTTTCTGATCGAAAGATGCATAATGACCGTAGGGCGTAGCAATGCTACGCCACTGCAATCATATTTAAAAATACCCTGTTATAATTTTTTAAATAGACCGCGTAATTCCCGCCGATTTATTAATTTTAGATTGAATTATTAACTTCAATCTAATCTTAATATGAAACCCACATGATTACAAACACAAACAAGAATGAAAATATTTTGCACATGTGGGTTCTCCCGCTTTAGCGGGACAAGCTATGTGACCTTTAAAATCAAAATTATTTACACATGAAAAAACTTCTGACATTTTCTTTAATGCTTTGCATCCTGCCTGTTGTTGCATTTTCGCAGAGCAAATTTAACGGGCTTGATATGAACATGGGAAATCTATTCAGGTTATCCGATGCAAAAACACGTTCTATCAGTCCTGAAAACTTTTCAGGGGAAAAAGGTAAAGGCGGGATGGCTCGTCCCGAGGATAAGGATAAGCCTAATACAGCAAATGCTTACAATGCCGCCCGCGACCTTGGACAGGGATGGAAAGTCAATCCCTTTGTGAGAATTAAGCCGGGAGAGACTTTTACCATGGCCGAGATTGACGGCCCGGGTGCTATCCAGCATATCTGGATGACTCCGACAGGAAAATGGCGATTTTCAATTTTTCGCATCTATTGGGATGATGAAACGGAACCATCTGTTGAATGTCCTGTGGGCGACTTCTTTGGGATGGGATGGAATCAGTATGCTCCTCTTGTATCATCAGCCGTTTGTGTTAATCCCGGAAGTGCTTTCAACTGTTACTGGGTTATGCCTTTCCGGAAAAAATGCAGAATCACAATGGAAAATATCAGCGACCAGGATCAGATGACACTATATTACCAGATTGATTATACTCTGACCGATGTACCTGCCGATGCAGCATATTTTCATGCACAGTACCGCAGATTGAATCCCAATATTACCTCCGACTATACCATTGTTGACGGGATAAAAGGAAAAGGACATTACGTCGGCGTCTACCTCGCATGGGGAGTAAACAATAACGGATGGTGGGGAGAAGGGGAGATCAAATTTTTTATCGACGGAGATACAAAATTCCCGACAATATGCGGAACAGGTACGGAAGACTATATATGTGGATCATACGATTTTGATACACGCAGAAAGAATGCTGCGGGAGTTGAAGAGGTTGTATATACCGAATTTTGTACTCCATATTCCGGACTGCACCAGGTAATTCGTGGTGACGGCCATTACAATGTAATGCAGCGGTTCGGCATGTATCGGTGGCATATCATGGATCCGGTAAGGTTTGACAAGGATCTGAAAATAACCATCCAGGATCTTGGGTGGAGACAGGGAGGCAGATATCTTGCCCAGAAATCCGACATTGCTTCGGTATGTTACTGGTACCAGGCAGATCCTCATGCAAAATTCCCTAAAATGCCCGGATGGCGCGAACTGGAAGTATATTGAAATTTACTTAATAAATCAGATATGGAAAACAAAGAAAAAGCCGGGTCTGCAGATAAAAAAGAACTGAGCCGGCGCAGATTTATTTCACAGACAGCTATAGCTGCTATCGGTACGGCAGGAGCTGCAAATCTCATTACATCCTGCGGGGGGGAGAAATCCGGAAGGAAAAAACTGGAACTTCCTGTTCTTCTGAATGAAGCCCCCGACGGTAATCCTCTTAGGGCCGGGTTAATTGGATGCGGAGGAAGAGGAACCGGAGCAGCAATAAATTTTCTTGATGCCGGGCCGAATCTTCAGATAACGGCGTTAGGCGATGTATTCCGGGATAAACTTGATCAGTGCAGGGATCAGCTGAGAAAAGAAAAAAATGTTGAAATCGCTGATGATAAGTGTTTTATCGGTTTTGATAGTTATGAGAAAGTGATCGACTCAGGAGTCGATATTGTTTTATTATGTACACCTCCCCATTTCAGACCTGCTCATGTTAATGCTGCTGTTAATGCAGGGAAACATATCTTTATGGAAAAACCAATAGCTGTCGATCCGGTAGGTGCCCGCAGCGTGTTGGTTGCCGCTAAAAGGGCTGAGACAAAAGGAGTTTGTATTGTAAGCGGTACAATCAGAAGGGTACAGAAAGATTTCATGGAAACACACCGCAGAGTGGCAAACGGAGAGATTGGTGAGGTTGTCAGTGCTCATATAATCCGTAACGGTGGCTCTTTATGGGTTGTAAGAAGACAGCCTGGCTGGACGGACATGGAATATATGCTGCGCAACTGGGCAAACTTCTGCTGGCTGTCAGGTGACCACATTGTTGAACAGTTCATTCATGAGATTGATGTAATGAACTGGTATGTGGGAAGGAACCCGGTTAAAGCCATTGGATGGGGAGGACGCCAGAGAAGAGTTACCGGTGACCAGTATGATTTTTTCAGCGTTGAATATATCTACGATAACGGAATGCACACTCATTGTGCTGCACGTCAGATTACAGGGTGCAGTAACCTTACCGAACAATTTATTGTCGGAACCGGAGGCTTTGCAAATGCCAGAGGGACTCTGTATAATCTTAAGGGAGAGGAAATATGGAAATATCCTCACCCTCAGGAAGGCGATACTGACCTGACATGGAAAGTGAAGGATCCTTTTGTGCAAGAGCATATCAACCTTGTTACAGCTATAAGAACAGGTAATTATCTGAGTGACGCTGAAGCACAGGTAAATTCAACCCTTGTTACAATCATGGGCCGTATGTCGGCCTATACCGGAAAAGACGTGACCTGGGATGAAGTAATGAATTCTGATCTCTACCTGGGTCCAAAGACATATGAGTTTGGCCCGGTGCCCGGAATACCCGAGACTCCGCCTGTTATCGGAGTTGAACCCAAATTGACTTAACAGATCTCAGTTTTTAATAAAACAGTATCATGAACAGAAGACAATTCGCAAAAAGGTCGGTTATGGCATCTGCCATGATATCGGCTGCATCTTTTCCAGGCATTTCCAGCTTGCTTACACCTCCACCCAGGAACCTGAAAAAAGGAATCATGTGGGGAAGCAACAGAGTAGGCAAGACTGTAATGGAAAAATTTCAGACTTCAAAGGAGGCCGGATTTGATGGTATAGAAGTAAACAGCCATCTTGACAGGAATGAAGTGTTAAAGGCACGCGATGCCACCGGACTGGTGATACCAAGTGTATGCGGGGCACTGCACTGGAAGTACCTTCTTTCAGATCCCGATCCCAAGATACGGGCTGATGGAGTAGAAGCTCTGAGGGTCACACTGGAAGATGCAAAAGCATATGGCGCTGATACGGTTCTGCTTGTTCCGGGCCGGGTTACGGATACGGTGGCCTATGATGATTGCTGGAACAGGACAGTTGAGGAAATTAAGAAAATGATACCTCTTGCCGAAAAACTAAATGTTAAAATAGCAATAGAGAACGTCTGGAACAGTTTCCTTCTGAGCCCGATCGAAGCAGCACAGTATGTCGATCAGTTCGGAAGCCCAATGGCAGGCTTCTATTTTGATTGCGGCAATATTCTTACTTACGGATGGCCGGAACAGTGGATAAAAATACTCGGAAAACGTATAGCAAAAGTCCATATTAAGGAATACAGCCGTAAGATTGCTGATAATCAGGGCCGTTCGGCAGGTTTCAATGTAAAATTGCTGGAGGGAGATGTTAACTGGAGTGCTGTAATGAAGGCCCTCGATGAAATTGGGTACAACGACTGGACAACCATTGAACAACCCGGTGGCGATACACCTGAAGGATTGAAGGACCTTTGTAACAGATTAAGTATTATTCATTCCAGTTAAGCACGGGATATGAAAAAAGGAATTGTGCTTCATCAATTAATGATGATATTAATATCTCTTTTTTTCTGCTCCTGCACTCTGAGGCAGGAGCAGAATTTTAAAGGAGGTCATGATTTTAACGGTAGTTATTCCGGTAATTATCTTGACAGGATTGCATTTCCCATAGGAGGTATAGGAGCCGGTATGTTTTGCATTGAAGGAACCGGAGCGATATCTCACATGTCGGTCCGCAATCGTCCGCAGGTTTTTTATGAGCCCTGCATGTTTGCAGCTGTTTCGGTAAAAGGAATAAAAGACGGAGCACTTATTATTGAAGGACAGGTTCCTGGATGGAAGAAATTCGGCCCCCCAAACTCGGGTAATGGTTCTCCCGGTTCAACATTCGGACTTCCGCGTTTTGATAACGCACTTTTTCAGTCCCGCTTCCCTTTTGCATATATTAACCTCAGCGACAAGGATATTCCACTGGAGGTAAGGATAACCGGCTGGAGCCCGTTCATACCGGCTGATGCTGATAATTCAAGCCTCCCTGCAGGAGGTATCGAATATACTTTCAGTTATAATGGTACATCAAAAGTGGATATTGTATTTTCATATAACTCGGTAAATTTTATGACTCAGCAAAACGGAGAACCCACAGTTAAACCAATAGCTAACGGATTTATTCTTTCAGAGGCTGGTGTTAAGGATAAACCTGAGACGGGCGGTGACTTTGCCGTATTCACCAATGAACCGGGTACTGTTGTTGATCATTGCTGGTTCCGGGGAGGCTGGTGGGATCCGTTGACAATAACATGGAACACTATACTCAAAGGAGAAACCAGAGAGACCCCTCCTGTTGATAAGGGAGCTCCGGGAGCTTCACTTTACGTCCCTTTTTCTTTGAACCCTGGAGAGACAAAAACGATCCGGCTCATGATGGCGTGGTACGTTCCTGAAACCAATCTGAAATACGGTAAGGATTCTGAGGAGACTGGAGAAGAGGAGTGTGATAATCCGGATTGTTCGTGTAAAGATCCATATTATAAGCCCTGGTATTCTTCGAGGTTCTCAGGTATTGAAGATATTGTAAGTTATTGGAGAACAAATTATAACGATCTTTTTCAGAAATCACTGTTATTTGCAGAGTCTTTTTATTCCATTACTCTTCCTCCTGAGGTGATTGAAGCAGTTGCTGCCAACCTGACAATATTGAAATCTCCAACTGTATTACGTCAGCCTGACGGGAAGCTCTGGAACTGGGAGGGCTGCAGTGATAATTCCGGATGCTGCGCAGGATCGTGTACACATGTATGGAACTATGCACAGGCAATTCCGCACCTGTTTCCCGGACTTGAACGTACTCTGAGGGAAACCGAATTCTTCCGGAGTCAGGATAAAGAGGGACACCAAACCTTCCGGTCGGCACTTCCGGTAAGACCTGTGGCCACCACCTTCTATGCAGCTTCAGATGGCCAGCTGGGGGGAATAATGAAGGTTTACCGCGAATGGCGCATCAGCGGGAATACAGAGTGGATGGAGAAAATATACCCGAAAGTTGCCCAAAGCATGGATTATTGCATAAAAATCTGGGATCCCCGGAATACGGGCACCCTAGAGGAACCACATCATAATACATATGATATTGAATTCTGGGGCCCTGATGGCATGTGCACCAGTTTCTACCTTGGAGCCCTGAAGGCAGCTTCTGAGATGGGCAGGGCCCTGAATCAAGATGTAACCCGGTATGAAATGTTATACCAGAAGGGAAAACGGGCGATTGAGACTGATCTGTTCAACGGAGAGTATTTTATTCAGAATATAAAGTGGCAGGAATTAATTTCACCTGATCCCGTGCAGGCATCATTAGGTTCATGGAGCTCGGATTACTCAGAGGAGGCCAGGTTGCTGCTTCAGAAAGAGGGGCCAAAATATCAGTACGGTAAGGGTTGCCTATCGGATGGTGTCCTGGGAGCATGGATAGGGGAGGTATGCGGATTAAAAAATGTTATTGATTCGCTTAAGGTTACAAGTCATTTAAAGGCGGTTCATAAATATAATTTCAGGGAAAATCTGACAAATCATTCAAATCCCCAGCGTCCGTCTTATGCCCTTGGAAATGATGGCGGCTTACTGTTATGCACCTGGCCAAAAGGCGAAATGCCTTCATTGCCATTTGTTTACAGTAATGAGGTGTGGACAGGAATAGAGTACCAGGTAGCTTCCCACCTGATGATGATGGGAGAGGTGGAAAAGGGACTGGAGATAGTACGTGCATGTCGGAAAAGGTACGACGGCAGGATCAGAAATCCTTTCAATGAATACGAATGCGGACACTGGTATGCAAGAGCATTATCGAGCTATGCTCTGCTGCAGGGACTTACCGGCGTAAGGTATGATGCCATTGATCAGACTATATATATCGCCTCAAAAACAGGCGATTTTACCAGCTTTGTTTCAACAGCTACAGGATTTGGAAATGTAGGGCTTAATAAAGGAAAACCTTTCCTCAACATTGCTTATGGTGATATTCCGGTAAAGAACTTTGTAGTTAATTAGTCTTCAGGCAGACTAATCAGCCAGCTCATCTCATCTCATCATAGTTTTTTAATGCCCATGTTCCATAAAGCAAAGCTGAACATATCCGCATAAAGCTCGATTGTCTTGCTGACAGGTGTCCCTGCACCATGTCCTGCTTTGGTTTCTATTCGTATCAGGACAGGATTTGATCCCGACTGCTTTGCCTGTAATTGTGAGGCAAATTTAAAGGAATGAGCAGGAACAACCCGGTCATCATGATCACTGGTTGTAATCAGGGTTGCGGGATATGCTGTTCCATCTTTAACGTTATGTACAGGTGAATAATTAAGCAGGTAATTAAACATTTCAGAACTCTCTTCCGATGTTCCGTAGTCATAAGCCCAGCCTGCCCCTGCAGTAAATTTATGATATCTGAGCATATCAAGAACCCCGACAGCCGGCAGAGCTACTTTAAAAAGATCCGGACGCTGAGTCATGACCGCACCAACAAGAAGACCTCCGTTTGATCCACCCCTTATTGAAAGGAATTCAGGCGAAGTATAATTGTTTGCAATAAGGTACTCAGCTGCAGCGATGAAATCGTCGAAAACATTCTGCTTATTCATCTTAGTGCCAGCAAGATGCCATTTTTCACCGTATTCACCGCCTCCTCTGATATTGGGCACAGCATAAATTCCTCCCATTTCAAGCCAGAGTGCAGCCGGAATTCCAAATCCCGGTTTCTGACTTATATTAAATCCGCCATAACCATAAAGCATTGCAGGATTCTTGCCGTTAAGAGTAATGGTTTTCTTATATGTGACTATCATTGGCACGCTGATTCCGTCTTTTGAGGTATAGAATACCTGCTTTGATTCAAAATCATCACTGTTAAATGCCACAGCAGGCTTTTTGTAAATATCTGCAATGCCGGTTTCAGGATCCAATTTGTAAATTGTGGCCGGAGTAATGTAGTTGGTAAAAGAATAATAAACCTCCTTATCTGTTTTTCTCCCCTGAAAACCTGAAGCCGTTCCGATACCCGGCAGAGATATCTCTCTTACCATTTTCCCATTCTTATCATATTGTTTAACATTTGATAATACATCAACCAGGTAATTTGCAAAAAAGTATCCTGAAGCGGTTGACGGCTGAAGTACATTTTCTGTTTCCGGAATAAAGTCTGTCCAGTTATCTGCCCAGGGATTTTTTGCATCTACAGTAATTATCCTTCCGTTCGGTGCATTTAAGTTAGTATAAATGAAAAGCTTTGAGTCCTCATTATCAATAACATAATGATCATTGTCGAAATTGTTAATCACCTGCAGTAATTCACCTGTTCCCCCGTTTAGGTCCTTAATATACAGCTCGTTGCCAGTTGTTGAAATTGAGGCAGTAATAATGAGATATCTTCCGTCATCGGTAACGCTGCCGCTAACATACCTTCTTATCCTGTCGGCACCAAATACCAGCCTGTCTTCCGATTGACTCGTTCCCGCCTTATGATAATAAAGCTTATGCTGATCAGTCATTGCTGACAGTTCACTTCCTTTTGGTTTGTCATAACTTGAATAGTAAAAGCCCTCATTACCCTGCCAGGAAATGTCGCTGAACTTGATGTCAATAAGTGTGTCGCCGACGATCTCCTTAGTCAGGGCGTTCAACGTTATCACTTTACGCCAGTCCGACCCTCCTTCGGAAATTGAATAGGCAACCATATTTCCATCCTGCGAAAACCCTATCTCTCCAAGTGAAGTTGTCCCGTCTGCAGAGAAGGTATTGGGATCAAGAAACACTTCAGGCTCTCCGTCATCTTTCTGACGATAAATAACATAATGATTCTGGAGTCCGTCATTTTTTGAGAAATAGGTATAATCGCCTTTTTTGTTTGGTATTGTATATTTTTCATAATTCCACATCATTGTAAGCCGGTTTTTTATTTCCTCCCTGAAAGGGATTTTTTCGAGATATTCGAATGTGACCTTGTTCTGCTCCTTCACCCAGGAGACCGTCTCATCCGAGAGATCATCCTCAAGCCAGCGATAAGGATCAGGGACCACAGTTCCGAAATAAGTATCGGCGGTATTACCTGTAACCGTAAGAGGATAAATAACTTTCCGACTTGCAGGATTATCACAGGAGGCAATAATCACAACCACAGTAATAATAGCTGAAAGGTTTTTAATTTTCATGATCTTTAAGGCATAGTGGATAATAAATTCAGGTTGTAAGCTCATTTGCCAAATATAGTCATTCAGATCTTATTTATTTTTCCGGCCAATATTTAATTTCCCATCCTTCCTTTTCTGCAATCTTTTTAAGTTTCCGGTCGGGATTAACACAAACAGGATGTCCGACTAAACTTAGCACCGGAAGATCGGAAACGGAATCTCCATAATACCATGCTTCCCGGGGTGTACTGTTATTTTTTTCACAATACATTTGCAGTCTTACAGCTTTTTCATTTCCATAACAGATCTTTCCCTTTGGCAAACCTGTAAAAGTTCCATCCTCCACTTCAAGGTCAGAGCAGATTATATCATCTATTCCGAGATTAACTGCCACATCACGACAGATACAGGATATTGCTGATGAAAGGATCACAGTTTTTGCATTGTTCCTTTTATGAAATTCGATTTCAGTCCTGCCCTCCGTACGTATAGAAGAAATAAGCACCTGCCGGAATAAATCTGAACACAGATCATTAACCTTTTTTTCCGGTATATCCCTGACCCAGATGACCATGTGGTCAATTATTTTAAGAGGATCTTTGATTCTGAACCTGAAAACCAGTGAGAGATAAATTGCCTTTAACAGTCCTGAGCGGGTCATAAGACCGGTTCTATATGCACCTTTTACAAGCTCCCTGCCACTGATCATGCCAATCAGGGTACGATCAAGGTCGAAGAAAGCAAAATAACTTATCCCATGGCTATTGCTTTTTAAAGAAATGGTTTCCATCAGGATTGTAGATTGTATTCAGGGCACCGGGGATAATTCCTATTTTGAATTTGTTGGAAAAGAACAATTCTCCGTCAACATGGAACGGGACACGTTCAGCAAACTCAATATAAGTACCTGTTGTCTGGTAATAGTTTACTTTCTTATTCGTGATGTGT
>DCVC01000077.1 GCA_002328625.1 Bacteroidales bacterium UBA2198 | reverse complement strand
GTTGAGGTTGTTGGAGTAAGCGGGGATAAAATTGAAAACCTCAGGCTTTTCAAACAAGCTGAAAACCTCAATTTCACTCTTTTATCTGATGAAAAAGGAGATGTTGCCAGGGCATTTGGTGTTCCGGTCAGCGAAGGAGGAGCCATTAAACGTACAATTGGTGAAACGGATCATGAACTTGTACGCGGTGTAACTTCAAAAAGATGGACTTTTATTATAGGGAAAGACAGTAAAATCATTTACATAAACGAATCAGTCAATGCTGAAAAAGATACAGAAGAGGTCCTTAATTTTATAAAAATTAAGGCAATATAACCTAACCGGCCAAATTTTGGTCATGGCCTCCGGCTTAATCAGAAGGTTATTTCACAAACAGATAAATTAAAAATAATTTCTAAATTTACAGGCTTTAAAAAATAAAATATTTATAATAACCTGATAATCTGTATTAAAATGAACATGAAAGTAATGAAAAGAATTGCCGGGATCCTGGCAATCTCTGCTATTATCGGTACAAACCTCCATTCGCAGGAACGGAATGATGTGATAACGGTTTATAATGAAGGAGCGAAGTCGATGCAAACTGATATTCAAGCTGCTATTAGGGCATTTGAGAATGTAATTGTCCTGTCTGACCAGGTTGGTGAGACGGCCGATGACCTTAAACAAAAAGCCATGCAGGTATTACCGGGATTGTATTTTAAGGTTGCGTACAGCGCCCTGAACGAAAAGAAACCGACAGCTGAGATAATTCAGGCTGCAAAGAGGGTTATTGCTGTAGCAGAAAAATATGGAAATACATCAAGTAAAGAGAATGCAGAGAAGATATTGATACAAGTTTATAATTCGATGGGTACTGATTTTTTTAGCCGAAAGGATTATGAAAATGCCCTGCTGGCATTCGACAGCCTTTTATTAATCAACCCCGGTTACCTTAATGCAATTTACAACAAGGCTTTAATATACAGAAGTCAAAATAATGCAGGCGCTTTTGAAGAAACGATTGATTTATTTCTTGAAAAGCTGGGAAGTGGAACTGATGATGAAAGGGCAAAACAGGCATCTAATCTGGCGCTTGAATATTTTCGTGCCGCAGGGTCACAGGCAAATAACGCAAATAATCTTGATGAAGCGCTTGTTCTGCTGAATAAATCCGCAAAATACGGCGACAACAAAGATCTTTTCTACTTCTTTGCAGATGTGTATAACAAAAAAGAGAATTTCAATAGTGGAGCAGAATATGCCCAAAAAGGTCTGGACCTTGAAACAGGTGATGCTGAAGCAAAAGCGAAATTTTACTATCAACTTGCCGTTGCACAGGCGGGTAAAGGACAAACGGCAAATGCCTGCGCTTCATTTAAGAATGCCATGTACGGAGTCTTTGCTGAGGCATCGAAAGCTCAAAGAACAAACCTGAAATGTGAATAGGTTCTAATTCATCTCAGTTTTCATTATCCCGTCACTGTTAAGTGAGGTCTGGAGCATTCACAGCGGAATTTTTTCAAACAGATCACTCATTATTTTGATTTATTATTTTGTTCCATATTATTTCTATTCTTTTACTTATATCGAGATCCGGGTAGAGTTCTGTTATGCTTTTTCCTTGAACCATTGACTCTGTGATTAGCCTGTGAAAAACCAGTTTGCCTACCATGGCGATATCGTTTTGTTTACACCACTCTTCAATCATTTCACTCATTGAAGAATTAAGATCATATTTGTTGATGATTATGTATGCAGGTATATTAAATTTTTGAACAATTTCGAGAGTTCTTTGCATATCGAGCAGGCCGGAAATAGTTGGTTCAGTGACTATTACAACCTTGTCTGTTCCCGTAATGGTAGAAATCACCGGACAACCGATTCCGGGAGGGCCGTCAAGTATAATAATATCCAAGCCATTTTCTTCAGCGGTTTGTTTAGCCTTTTTACGTACCATATTCACCAGTTTTCCCGAATTCTCTTCACCTGGTGCAAGCCTGGCATATACCATTTTGCCATTGCGGAATGATCCTGAATACATTCTGCTCTCATAATTCTGCACCATTTTAACAGCATTTTCAGGGCATATACGTGAACACAGAAAACAGCCATCGCATAGTATCTCTGAAATGGACACAATGCCGTTTATAACTGATATCGCATCAAACCGGCAATAACTTTCACAAATCCCACAGCTGGTACATAAATCATACTTTATTACTGCTTTTTGACCTGCGATATATACTGTTTCTTCTTCTATTACAGGATTAAATAATAAATAAAGGTTTGCCGCATCAACATCACAATCAGCGACTACAATTTGCCTGTTCAGTGTTGCAAATGCGGCACTTATGCTCGATTTACCTGTGCCACCCTTACCGCTTACTATTGCTATTTCCATTTAGTTTTGTGATATTTTCAACTACTGCCAACATTTGCTTTGCAAAAAATGTATCTGTTTCTGATATTATTTTCCCGGTGGCATACAACTTTGCGGTTTCCTTTTTAAATGGAATTTCCAGCAAAAGAGAAATATCTTCATTATTAAGATATTCCTGCACTTTATTATTCCCCAATCCTGTCCTGTTAATTATTACACCATATGGCTTGTTTATTTTTTTAAGTGTTTCGACACTCTGTCTCAGATCGCTGAGCCCAAAAGGTGTTGGCTCTGTCACCAGTACCACATAATCAGCTTGTGCGGCTGTCTGTATGAATGGACAAGATGTACCAGGCGGAGAATCCAGAATGGCAATACAGCCCTGATTCTTAACTTGTTTAATAGCCGCTTTAATAACAGGAACCGGTGACATTACGCCTATATTCATTCGTGCTTCAATAATATTCTGTTTGCCTTTATATGAATATAAAGTAACCTTACCCAGAGAAACATGCTTTTCATAGATGGCGTCGAATCTGCAGGCAGCACTGCATGCTCCACAACCATGGCACAAATCTTCAATGACATGAATTATCTTCATCGGAGGCAGGATGAAAATGGCATTATAATTACAGAATTCATGACATTTTGCGCAAAAAGTGCAGGCCCTGGTATCTATAACAGGCACCGGTTGGGTTATTTCAATAACTTTAACCTCCTTTGTTTCAAAGAAAGCGACAGCATTTGGCACTTCTGCATCACAATCAACCAAAACAGCATCAATTTGATTATCCACCAGAGCATGGAAAATATTTGTTGCGACAAATGTTTTGCCTGTTCCCCCTTTTCCGCTGGCTATGGCAATTTTGATCATACAGGGAGTGATTCTTTCAGCATCATTTCATCACTAAACCATTTCAGACAGGCTTTCGACTCTTACCTAAAGCGGACATTATTATCCAAAGCTTCATAGAGAAATTATCTAATATTGTGATAAATTGAATATCATCGTTACTATTTGCCAGGGTTTTTATAATCGGAAATGCTTCTTCTTACATCGGTCATTGTGAAAGCATATCTTTTTCGTAACCATCCAAGCCTCTCACCAGACAGGTTTTCGGGTATTTTAAGATCGTGGCAAATCAGAGCGGCCGGCACTTTATATCTGTCGGCCACGTATTGAATAGTATGATATCCGTAAACTTCAAATTCATTATACTCCGAATTATGATGCACTTCATTAACCGTTGTAACTTTATTATCCTTAATATTTGAGGAAGGATCGATTTTCTCAGATTCATTAGATTTATCTATAGTCACAACTTCTTTATCCATCGTTGCCGGCAGTTCAAATTCTGTTGAGATTCTATGATTAAGCTTGTTCCTGTATTGTGGTTTGAATGCTACTATTTCCGGTTCAAGGATAAAAGGAGAGATTAATGTTATTCCACCCATGAAGCAAATAAATCCGGTAACTGCATATCTTAATAAAAGTGATGGAAAAATACTTTTAAAAACCGTAATAATGCATTTCCAGTGCAAAATGATATGTAAAACCAGGAGAACAAGAAAAAATATGCTCAAAATCAGATGTATGGATCCCCATTGGTGTCTTGTTAAACCAAAAAACTCAAGATCAACCTGATTGCCAAATTTAACATTTCTTACTTCACCTGAAACTACGACATATTTCATAAGGAATCCAATACCTGCAATGGTCAACAACAAGATAAACATCACAATGTCGATACTTAAATTAAGCTTTGATTTATCATTTCCTGTAAGAATCATGGTTAGAATAATAATTTTTGTTAATATAACTTAAAGATCTTATTCAATTCTTCGGTTATGAGTGGTTTTGTTAAAAGATTTTACAAAGCATAAAAAGCAAGGACAATCCGGCATTAATCTCCATCTGTGATTAATGATCACAATAATTAGCTCCGGCAACCAGTGAGTTATTTAACAGGTCAGTGGCCAATTCTTTGGAGCTCTTAGCCGGTGCTCCGACAAAAACATTGATATTCTGTTGATTGAACAGATTTATAGCTCTATGCCCCATACCCCCTGCTATAACATCCGTTACGCCTTGTTCAGCGAGCCATCCGGGCAGCAATCCTGGCTCATGTGGTGGCGGAGTAACTAATTCTTCCCCGGTAATCAAATTGTTATTTGTCTCAATTATTGAAAATTGCTGACAATGGCCAAAATGAGTACATAATATTCCGTTTTCCAACGGAACAGCAATACGTTTCTTCATCAGATTTAATATTTACAGATATTTTATTTTTTTAAACCGCTTTGCAAACGTTTTCCCTGTCCAGAGCCTCCACCGGCTTGGTGGCGCTTTCCTAATCCTTTGCCTAATCTGGCAACATCATCATTACTAAGGTTTTTTTTGCAGCGTCCTAATCCGCGGCCTGTTCCTGTACCTTTTCCATAAGGTCCTGTACCATCCAATCTCGGCATGACATTTAAATTTTAATTGTTTAACATCTTAATTATCTCTTCTATTTTTTTCTCAGGTTCTTTCAGGACTATCATCTGGATCTTAAGACTGTCGAGTAGTGACTTGATCTTAATCCCAAATTCACCCGATATTATTTTTTGCACCTTTCGCGATGCAATAAGTTGTACGGAGGCAGGGCCGGCTCCTTCCTGTACATCTTTGCTGGGGTTAGGAATAAATTCAATTCCCTTTGTTTCCAGATCATATATAACAAAATATGAACAACGTCCGAAACGTTGATCCAATTTGCTTTCAAGATTATTGCCTGTACTTGTTATTGCTACTTTCATTGGTATATTATTTAATAACTATTAATGTGAAGAGTTCCTTTCCTTACCAGGTTTTTTCCACAGACAGGGCAAATTTCATATCTACAGGGGCATCCAAAACTATGAGGTTTTTCAAAACCACACGAAAGGCAAGTACATATATCGGTACAACGTGATATAGATTCAACAGGTTCTTCTTCATTAGGTTCATAATTATAGAAATTGGTGCTGCTGCATAACGGACATTCGTTTATCTCTTCCTGTTTATCAGGATTATTAAAGAAACAACCACAGGATCTGCATGAATACCATTCGCTGTCGAAATAGATCTTGCCTCCCTCAATAATTATTGTTTTTCCCTGTACGAACGCTTCTGCAATTTTTTGCCTGGCCTTTGAATAAATACGTGTAAGGGTTGGTCTTGACACCGCCATCAAGACTGATGCCTGGTGATGATTAAGCATCTCGAAGTCGCATAATCTCAATGCTTCATATTCTTCCAGGTGAAGAAATACATTTTCATCTTTACCTGATTTCTTTTTATTTCCATAGGGTTTAAATCCTGAAATCGAAGGAGGATTGCTTATTTTTCGTAATCTGAATGGCCTTGGCGACATAAGTTATGATCCATAGTTCACTACAAAGATAGTGAACTAAAGTTCATTATGCAAATAAAAAGTAATTTAAAATCGGACTATTTTAAATTTCAGTTATTACCGAAAATTTTCCTTAGTGCTGTGATATTCTGTGAGTTTACTATATTCTTGGCTTCAGGAGTGTATAAGTAATCTATTTTATCGTTGTGATATTCAACAATTTTCCCCCTTACCATTTTGCCGGTACTATTCAAAAGTGCATTATCCATTGAGAACGGTTCGTCGAGTATTGCTATTGCTGCAGGCAGCCACCTGAAAGGGAAAAGGTTATCATATAAACCGCCCTGTTTGTACTGATTAATAACCGACTCAATTTCAAGTAAAACTGCCTCCTGCCCTTTAACATCAGAGAGACTTATGTTCTGCTTTTTTGCCCATCGCAGCAAGGCCTCTTTGTTAGGTACAAGCAGAGCAGACGTATACTTATTCTGATTATTGTAAAGCATAAGCTGATCTATATACTGCGATCTGTCAGTAATAGTTTCCTCAATCCCTTCAGGGCTGTATTTTTCACCATCATCTGAGATCAAGAGGCTTTTAAATCTTCCAAGTACATACAGGAAACCATCATTGTCAACATATCCCATATCGCCGGTATGCAGCCATCCGTTGCGAATTGTCTCTTTGGTTGCCTTTTCGTTTTTCCAGTATCCTTTCATGACATTTTCCCCACGTACAACTATTTCACCTTTGTCTCCAACCGGCAATTCATTACCATCCTCATCACAGATTTTAAGGTCGAGGTTTTTAACTATATGGCCCGATGATCCTAATTTATGCCTCTTTTCAGTGTTACCGGAGATGACCGGAGAAGCTTCCGATAAACCGTAACCTTGCAACATTGGTATGCCTATGGCATAGAAAAACCGCTGAAGTTCAATATCAAGTAATGCAGCCCCTCCAAAAAAGAATCTGAGCCTCCCTCCAAAGCCGGTCCTGATTTTTTTAAACAATATAACATCAAATAATTTATATAAGGGTTTAAGAAAGATTTTAAATCCTTTCCCTCTGTCCCATCCTATGCCATTGTAACGATATGCGATCCTCATGGCATGTTTAAAAAGTGATTCTGCTACGGGACCCTTTTCTCTGATCCCTTTCTCAATACCTTTACGAAGGTTTTTTGCCAGGGCAGGAGCACTCAGCATAAAAACGGGTCTGATCTCCTTGATATTTCCCGGGATATTTTTCAGGCTGTCGAGATACGATTTACCTGATTGCACTGAAGCAAAGCTGGCACCTGTTGCCAGCATAATGTATATACCGACAGTATGCGCAAAAGAGTGATCCCAGGGCAGAATAAGAAGAGTGGTCCACCATTCGGGTACAGGCATCAGGGAGAGGGTTTGTTCAATATTTGCAGTATAATTCCGGTGTGATAAGATGATACCTTTAGGGTCTGCAGTTGTTCCCGATGTGTAACAAATATTAGCATAATCGTCTGGATCAACTGAACTGATAATCTCAAGAAATTTATCATGGTTATTCTGAAGATATTCTTCACCAAGGTTTCTCACATCTCCCATGAAAATTTCATCTTTTTCATAGCTTACACGTGGATCAAGGAGAATTACTTTTTCAAGCTTATTAAGCTTCTTTTTGATAGGATTTATCTTATCTAGCTGATTACCAGAGACGATTACCCATCTTGTTTCTGAATGTTCCAGTCTGAATTTCAGATCTGCACCTTCTTTGAGTAAAATAGAAAGGGGGACACAAACAGCTCCGGTATGCAACACTCCCAATTCACTGATTACCCAGTCGGTGCGGGATTCGGAGATCAAAGCAACACGGTCGCCTTTTCGTATTCCAAGGGCCAGAAGCCCCGCTGCTGTTTTATAAACATGCTCTTTGGTTTCCCTGTATGTCAGAGCTTCATACCTGTCGGTTCTCTTCTCATAGATATAGGGATTGTTCCCGTACTTCTGAGCACTGGTTTCAAGCAAATCAATTAATGTTCTCATAATGGCTAGATTATACTTTTTTTTAGGAAATGGGAATTTTAAATCATTGGCACATACTAATTCATTCAGAAAATCGGAACCAGGCATCAATAAATTTCAGAATTAATATCAGAGGTTTGTCAACAAAAAACAGATATTAAATTTACTTAGTTTCCTGACATTATACATTATCTGTAATATAATCCTGTCTTTTGTCGGTTTAGTTCAATATCAAATTTACTTTATCTTCTTATTAATGTCAAGGAAAGATCAGATTTTGTGATATGACTAAACTTTCAAGTTGTGAGAAGGGTACAATATTCAAAAAAATAATGAAAAACCACTTAATTTATTGATGAATTGTTTTTATCTGGTAACTTGAATACCCGGTCTGATAACACTTAACATATTAACAACAAGGATTTAACTCAGGAGATTGTTGATCAATTTGATATGGTTACATGTGGTCATGAAATGGTTTTCAGATTATTCCTCTATCGGGTATTTTAAGAGCAGCTCTTTATAGCCAGGGTGGGTTTTCAGAGGATCAAAGCGGATATCCCATTCAAACCATACAGGAGATACCCAGGAGGGAACAGAAAGAAGTTGATCCAACTGACCGAGAGCCAAATCAAATTCAGCAAGCATAGTATAAATAATAGCAAGATCAAATGCACATCCCAATCCATATACTGCATCTTTTGATACGGGTAACAGGGCCACCGCCTTAAGACCTTCTTTCATTGCCTCTTCTTTTTTACCCAATCCTGCATACGCCATACCAAGTGTACTGTGATACCGGGGATCACCGGGGATGTCAGCAATTTTTCTTTCCAATATTTCCACGGCATTTTTATAACAGTTATGTGACAGGTCGGCTTCATCCAGGTGATCATAAACAAAAGCAGTAAACATAACTCGCGGGATAGCCCACATCTTGTTAAGCGTGCCCCAATCTAATGAAGTATCGGACATTAGTTGAAGAGCTGCTTTAAAATTACCCTCGCCAACTTCCTGCCAGAACCTTGAAAAAAGATACCATTCATGTTCGCTATCAATAAATGTCAAAGCATCCCGCGACTCCTTATTCGGACCTTTCCAGCTCCAATATCCAAATATTTTAAACAGGTAGGGCCAGTCGTGATCCGGAGCCACTGATATAGCCTGATTGCATATATCAAGATTGTCCCTGTAGCGACGTGTACACCACAGACCCATTGCCAGGTCAGTAAGGATAGAAGCATCATTAGGACTCAGCTGATTTGCCTTTTTGAGCAAATTAATATATTCTTCCCATCGGCCCTGGGTTACAATAATTGCAGCCTTCTCGATCATTATCTCAACATTCTTGGGAAGACCTTTCTCTGCGATCTCCAAATGCTTGAGAGCCTGGATAGGATCCCTGTATGCATATAAATAATAATATCCGAGTGCAAGATGGACTTCCGGTTGACCAGAGCCTAATTTTAAAGCCCTGGCGGCTGCCTGATCAGCTGATTTAATACGTGATTCAGAAAGATCCTGCCTTAAATAAACAAGTCTGGAATGAGCATGGGCCAATTCACCATACGCCAGCGCAAATCCCGTATCTATCTCAACTGCTTTCTGAAAGTTTTGTAATGCCAGATTCCAGTTCCGAACTGAGAAGTGCGGTTGCCTGGCATAATATCGACCACGTAAATAGGCCTGATAAGCCTCAAGTATTTCGGTTGGTCTTTTGTCTATTTTTTGCAATTCATCAGCAGTCAGTACAACCCTTAATTCTGATGCAATTCTTTGTGCAATTTCACTCTGGAGAGCGAATATTGATGTCCTTTCTTTAATATAGTCTTCTGACCAGATGTGCTCATCAGTTTTTGCATCGATTAATTGTACCCAAATTTTTATTTCATTCTGCTCAATCCCAATACTTCCTTCGACAAGGTAACGAACATTCAATTCATTCCCAATAACAATGCTGTTTTTCAGACTATTTCTGTATTGATCTGATGACGTTCTTGACCGGACAGAAAAAGCATCGATTTTTTGCAGATGATTCAGGATCTCTTCCCTTATACCATCGCAGAAGTATGCCTGAGCCGTATCAGCACTGAGATAATGAAATGGCAGAACTGCAATGGACTTTTCAATCTGTTCATTTATCTTGAACAGTTTTGGGATAAACAAAAATCCAAAAACTGCAAGTGTCATTATTAACAGAGACAATAAAATGGTTCTTCTGTTGAGGGTCTTTGGTGATACAGGTATTTGATTGAATGCTTTTTTTGTGACCACTTCTTCCTGTGAATAATACTTCTTTAATGCAATTACTATTTCTTTAACTGCATTTGCAGTCTTATTGATCTGATCACGATAATAAGTCTTGTTTAAATTGTCCTTAAGATGCTCTTCATTTACTCTTAATGGCCGATTGACACCTGGTGATTTATAAATGAAATCTATACATCTCAATACTCCTCCCAATTCACTTTCAAGAAGTGTTTTGTCCTCGGGATCGAGATCATGAATCTTAACAGGTAATATTCTGCTTGCTACATTTCCGCTTACAAGCCTGATATCTCTTCCGAACTTATCTTCCTTTA
>DCVC01000079.1 GCA_002328625.1 Bacteroidales bacterium UBA2198 | reverse complement strand
TCATTGAGTTCAAGTCTGAGAATCCGGAATGCTTTTGACATTTGTCCTTCAACTGTTTTAACGGATATATTTAATGTATCCGCAATTTCTTTATACTTAAGTCCGTCATTTCGGCTTAATTCGAATATTTTACGACATTCACGGGGCAGCTTTGAAATTGCACTCGCTATACCTTTCTCGAGTTCATCTGCACATAAGTGCTCATGAATAGAATATGAAACCCTGAAATCGCAGTAAATCTGTTTGTATATTTCTGAATATTTTGCCTCCACCTTTCTTTTCCTAAGTATGTTAATGCAAAGATTTTTAGTGATTTTAAACAAATAAGCCTTAATTGAATTCTCAGGATCCAGTTCTTCCCTAGCTTCCCAAATCTTACAAAAAGCTTCCTGCACAGTCTCTTTTGCTTGATCGGGATCATTCAGATATTTATTGGCAAATCCACATAGGCAAACGAAGAACTTCCGGAAAAGAAGTTCAAAAGCTTGTTCATCTCCCAACCTGATTCTAATAGAAAGTTGATCCCCCATGAAAGCTATTTGGATCAAATTTATACTATTTCTGCAAATTAATTTCCTTAGTTTAAAGCCGAATCGACGCTTTTTATGTATTCAGTTATAGTATGTAATTTAAAATCATTTGTTTGAAAGGATATTACTGCAAAAACATTTGATCAATAAGTGTCGTGTTAAAAAATCTTAAATAACAATTAAGGATTCAATTTTGTTTATATTTTTAAATCTTAACAATACCAATTAACGGGATGAACAAGAAAATATATAATTAGATCTGATGGTTGGAAGAACTTTATTCTTATTCTTAATCTTGCTAAGTGATTACGGAATAATTAACCAGAGGCCAGGAGATAATGTTCTAACCATATTTGAGGATGAATATGGACACCAATGGTTTGGAACCGATCAAGGACTTTTAAGAAAATGCGGAGATGTCTGGAGAGCATATTATACACTTACAGATCTCCCCGGCACTGTAAATGAGATTAAACAGCCAACCTCTGACATTTCTGAACTTTGGATAGGGACAACAACCGGAATTATCAAGGTGGGCTATTCTTCTGATAAAATTAAATCCTCAGAAGTATATTACTCTTCAATAAACAGCTTCAAGTCAGATATTATTAATGCAATCGATTTTGATGATAAAAATGTCGGTTATTTTGCTACACCAAAGGGTGTTGGTATTTTTGCAAATGCAGTATGGAAATTTTATACCAGGTTTATAGATATAGTTAAGAATGAATTTACATCTGTTAAAGCAAAGGGGGATACAATTTATTTTGGGACAAATGGAGAAGGAGTAGCACGTATAATAAAAAATTCAGATGGCTATAGCGGAGCATCGACTTATATTACTCCATGGTCAGACTTAACAAGCGATAGCATAACCTGCATATACATCGATTCAAAGGGAAATCAGTGGTACGGAACCACCAAAGGAATTTCAAAGCATTCAAATACAGATGCTAAAGATGGTTGGGATTTTTCTATAACCAACCAGCTGCCAAATCAGTTTGTTACTGCAATTGTTGAAGATTTGTCAGATAATATCTGGATAGGTACTTTGGGAGGACTTGTTAAACTAAATGTTAAGTCTTGCGAGGTTTATATATGGACTATGGACAATGGGCTGCCTTCAAATGTTATAAATGATATCTTTATCAGTAAGGATCAATCAGTTTGGATTGGGACAGATTTTGGAGCTTCACATTTTAATGGATTTTCTTTTGTAAATATCAGAACCTCAGATTATGCTAAGAATTATACAAGTTTTTGATATACCCGAAAAACTTTATATTAGAAGTGTCATATAAATGCGAGAACCTCACGCAACTTAAACACAGAAGAAATTATAGTATCAAAATAGGGGCGCATTGGTTATTGTTTTAAGATAAAATTATGTCTATAATTACAATCTGTGTTGAAATTGTGTGTAAAGTAAAAACCACCTGCGCATTTTGCGAGGGCGGTTCCGGGNNCCGGGGTTGTGGGCGATGAGGGATTCGAACCCCCGACCCTCTGCTTGTAAGGCAGATGCTCTGAACCAGCTGAGCTAATCGCCCTTCACTATCTTTTCACATCATAAGGCAGATGCGGAGCCTGTCCCGATCTGTCGGGAAACCAGCTGAGCTAATCGCCCAGCTTCTGAAAACGTGTGCAAATATAATTTACATTTTCTTCTCTGCAAAATAAAAAATCCATTTCATTTTTCTTCAACTTGACCTGTCGTCTTATTCTTGTTTTGACTACTTTAAAATGATAAGCAACCTGCTTTACTATTAAAAAGTCTTGTTAATATGTTGAAAACACTTGAAAAATATAAGGTTACATGTGAATAAAAATTTCATAAATTCGTTATACCATATTATGGCTGAGTCATTTTAACCTGCTAAAGTCAATGATAATATATATTATGCATTACACTATTTACTTGAAATATTGAGCATTATATTATTTGGTAAAACTATGAACCTGACCTTTATGAAAGATTTGATTTTTTTTTCAGAATTAAGACCGGTTACAAAATTTCCATTTAAAAGAAGTCAGGACTTCCGGAAATTATCTTTTTTAAGGATTTCACAATTCACTTTACCTATTTCAGTGTCTCTTAAAGCGATATTCCTGATAATCACTTTGTTCATGTTTCCTCTCTTGCCCGGCGGGCAGGTATCGGCTGCTTACAGCAATAGTCCGGATAACCAGCCCCCCAACGCTGTATGTAAGAATATAACAGTTTATCTTGGTCCGACAGGAACAGTAACACTAACAGGGGCGGATATTGACGGTGGTTCAACCGACCCGGACGGAACAATAGCAAACCTTATTGTCTCTCCAAATACTTTTACCTGCTCAGAAATAGGCACCAACAATGTTACGCTGACAGTTACCGACAACGAAGGACTAAGTTCGACATGCACCTCTCAGGTAACCNNGATGTTGATAACGGCACTTTTGATAACTGCGGGCCGGTAACTTTGTCTGTCTCTCCGAATACTTTCAGCTGCAGTGATGTTGGTAACAGAAATGTTACCCTTTCAGCTCTGGATGCTCACGGCAACTCTGCTTCCCGTGGTGTTAACGTTTCTGTTACATCATCCCTTGATATTATCAGTATGTCGGTCAATAACTGTAATCTGGCGGTTTCTTATTCCATTTACATGGCGGATATTGAAGGGGGTGATGGCATTTATTCATATTTCTGGAAAGGAATAAATGAGGCAAGTAAACCATTCCTTGTAGTTCTTCCGGTCTGGCCATACCTGCAATTCAGTAACACAAGCACATCGCAAACACCCTATCTTAATAACACGATGACTCCGGGAGTTTACGGAATCAGGCTCGTGGTCACTGATGGGAACGGATGTAAAGATACTTCTGAGATATCAATAAACATGAACGGTCCTGTGTTCGACAACAAAACATACATTACATCGGAAGCATGCAAGGATGAAATAAGAACTTATTCTGCCATTTATGAACCTGATGCAACATACACCTGGAATGTAACCAACGGAACGATAGTAAGCGCTGATACGGATACCAGCAGGATCAACGTTAACTGGAATCCTGGTATTCCCGAAGGTGTTGTAACTGCAACCATCACGAAGCTGAACCTTATCGGGGAATTATGTGAATATACAATAATAAATACTGTTTCGGTAACAGCTTCTCCGGAACCTGTGTTTGATAATCCTGACATTAATGTCTGTTCAAATTCTGAACATACTTATTCCCTTACTGAAAATTATGCCCTTCATAACTGGACTGTTACAGGAGGCAATATAACAGGTGGTGGAACAACTGCAGATAACTTTGTGACGGTGAGGTGGGGCAATGGCCCATCAGGTAATATTATGGTTACTGCAGAAAACTCAAACTCATGTTCGGGTTCTGTATTCATTAACATTTCAATATCAAATCTTACCGGCTCAATAATAACACTGACGGACGTCACCTGCAACGGAGCTTCAGATGGCAGTGTAACTGCTCTGGCGACACCCGGATCTGGTCTGCCACCATATCAGTATTCTCTTAATGGAGGTGCATGGCAGCCAGGAGGTACTTTTACCGGCATTCCTCCGGGTAATCATATAATAAGTATAAGGGACGCTGCAGGTTGTACTTTTAACCTTCCTTTTATAATAAATCAGCCAAACCCACTGACAGGAATTGTGTCCGCTCAGACCAATGTCAGTTGTTTCGGAGGTACAGATGGCTCGGTGGCAATAACAGCATCAGGAGGAACTCCTCCATATGAATACAGCCTTTTTGGAGGGATTTTTCAGGGATCAAATGTTTTTGTCGGTTTATCTGCAGGATCATATACTATAACAATACGCGATAATAACAACTGCCAGACAACAGTCCCGGTAAATATAACGCAACCTTTGGCGCCTCTTGGCGGAACAGTGCTAATAACAAGTGTTCTTTGTTATGGAGAATCAACAGGTGCCGTCAATCTTACAGTAACCGGCGGAACGGAACCATACAGTTATTTATGGAATAATGGTGCAACAACCGAAGATATTGCGAACCTTCCGGCAGGCAATTATAATGTAACAATTACAGATGCTAATAATTGCTCTGTCATTGTAAATGGAGCAGTAACAGAACCAGCAACAGCAGTCGGAGGCACAATTGCCTCTCAAAACAATGTTTCCTGCTTTGGCGGCAATGATGGGGATATATCAGTTACCGGGTCGGGAGGTGTTGTACCTTATGAATTCAGGATCGGTGAAGGGGCATACCAGGCTTCAGGTAATTTTAGTTCGCTTAACGCAGGTAATTACAATATCACTGTCAGAGATGCCAATCTTTGCACTCACATTATTCCTGTCACAATAACACAACCATCTTCGCCATTAAGCGGAAGCATCAGTTCACTTACAAATGTTCCTTGTTTTGGCGATCCTTCAGGAGCCATAACAATTATAGGCTCAGGAGGCACACCACCTTATGAATACAGTATGGACGGAGGTGTTTTCCAATCTTCAGGTACCTTTGCCGGATTGACTGCAGGAGTGCATAATGTGGATGTAAGAGATGCAAACCTTTGCGCATTTAGTTTCCCGGTTATTATCATGCAACCTTCTGCCCCTCTTACAGGAACTATTGTTTCTCAAACCAATGTAAATTGTTTTGGCGATGCCACAGGTAGTGTTACAATAACCGGTTCAGGCGGCACATCACCCTATGAATATTCATTTGATGCCGGAATCTTTCAAGCTTCGGGAACTTTCAGCAACCTTACTTCCGGAGTGTTTAATGTAACTATCAGGGATGCCAACCTGTGCCTTTATAACATTAATGTGGAAATAACCCAGCCGGTTTCGGCACTTTCCGTAACCTGTACGAAAGTTGATGTTTTATGTTTTGGAGGCTCAACAGGAAGTTCAGTTGCCATACCGTCTGGAGGAACTGGACCTTACAACTATTCATGGAACACGGTACCTGTTCAGACAATCCCTGCTATTTCAGGACTTTCTGCGGGAAATTACACTGTTACAGTAACAGATGGGAACGGATGCACCGCAACAGCGGATGTTGAGATAACACAGCCCTCCACGGGGCTTACAGTTAGTGCCGGGATAACAGATGTTCTCTGTTCCGGAGAGAGCACGGGAGCAATTGACCTGACTGTTATGAACGGCGCAGCTCCGTTTACTTACCTTTGGAGTAACGGAGCAACTACAGAAGATCTTATTAATATTCCAACAGCAACCTATTCGGTAACAGTTACTGATGCTAATAGCTGTACTGCCACTGCTTCGTTTTCTGTAAGCCAGCCGCTACCTTTATCGGGAGTATTTGATATTACAGATATACTTTGTCACGGACAAAACACAGGCTTCATTGATCTTACAGTTACAGGGGGCACCCAGCCTTATGCTTTTAGCTGGAGTAATGGTTCGACAGGTGAAGATATAGCAGAACTTGTTGCTGAAACTTATTCTGTAACAGTCACTGATGTAAACAGCTGTTCACTGTTTATGACAGGAGAGGTATCCCAGCCGGCTTCTCCGCTGTCAGGAAGCATAATATCGCAGACTGACGTTTCAGAATATGGAGGTAGTGATGGCAGTTTTACTGTTGAAGGTTCAGGAGGTACTTCACCGTACAGTTACAGGCCCGGAACAGGTGAATATCAGTCTTCAGGCACTTTCACTTCTGTGGCAGCAGGATCTTATATCGTTACCATTCAGGATGCAAACCTTTGCACATTTGAAGTGCCCGTTACTATAACTCAGCCAATGATACCGCTAACCGGCATATTGATATCCATTAATAATATAATCTGCCATGGAACCAGTTCGGGCAGTATTACTGTTACAGGCTGGGGTGGTACATCCCCTTATGAGTACAGTATTAACGGAAGTGCATATCAATCCTCAGGAATTTTCGGGTCGCTGGTACCGGGCAACTATGTAATTACCATAAGGGATGCGGTTATGGATATATTTGATATGCCTTTCTCAATTACTGGACCTGATGAACCTCTCAGTATTGTTGTTGACCGGGTGAACGTACTCTGTTCGGGAGATGCAACAGGAACTGCATCAGCAACGGTCTCCGGTGGCGTAGCACCATATTCCTATTCCTGGACTACCACTCCTGTCCAGACAAACTCTGTAGCATCAGGTCTTACATCTGGTAATTATTCAGTGACAGTGACCGACGCCAATGGATGTACTATTAATGGTGCTGCTCAGATAACCGAACCTCAGCCTTTATTACTTTCAGCAACAGCCAATTCTGCATCCTGCCCTGATGTGTCTGACGGTTCCATAACACTCCAGATAACAGGTGGCACACCACCCTATACAATATTATGGTATGATGGTGCAACAACACAAAACAGAACGAATATTTTACCTTCCGACGATCCTTACACTGTTGTTGTAACAGATCAGAACAACTGTGCAAAATCACTTGTTGTGGAGGTTGATTTTACCGGTACTTTAAATTGTGTGGTAATACCCCAGATAATTACGCCGAATAATGACGGGTATAATGATGAGTGGATCATCAGGAACATAGACATCTATCCGAATGCCGAGGTCTTTGTATATAACCGGTGGGGCAAGCTGGTATTCAGAACGAAGAATATATCAGCCAATCCCTGGGATGGCAAGGACAACGGCAAACTTGTTCCCACAGATTCATATCATTATATTTTGTATCTGAATGACGGGTCTCCGCCAAGATCAGGTGTTATTAGTGTTATTAGATGAACAATAAAATATATTGAAGATAAAAGATATGAGTTACATAAAATATTTTTTACCGGCTCTTGTTCTGGGTCTTTTTTCCGGCGACCTGACGGCGCAGCAGGTTCCGATGTACAGCCAGTATACTATGAATGGATTTCTCATTAATCCGTCTGTAGCGGGAAGGGATGTTTACACGACCATCAATCTCACTGTAAGGGAACAGTGGGTAGGTATGCCTCAGGCGCCGAGCACTTACGCAGTGAGTTTTCAGACCCGGGTCCTGAATGACAGTTATATATCAAGATCCACATCAGTCCGCAAGAAGCTTGTACGACCTACCAAGGGAGGCAGGATTGGCATTGGCGGATACATTTTTAACGACAACAACGGCATTATAAAACGTACTGGTATTCAGGCTGCTTATGCATATCACATACCATTCGGCGAGGAGGGTTCATCCCTTAATAATCTCTCTTTTGGTCTGTCTCTGTCAGCATACCAGTATAACATAAACACCGACGGCCTGATTTATGATCAGAATGATCCTTACCTGAATAATTACGACAGGTCCGTTTTTATTCCTGATTTCAATTTCGGTGTCAGTTATACAACTGAAAAATACTATATTGGTTTTGCTATGACCAATATGTTGAGAGGCTCTTTAATGTTTGGTAACAGTTCGGACAATAAGAGATCGGAGATTGGTCATTATTTTCTGACCGGAGGGGTCAAGATACCGCTTGCATCAAACTGGCTTCTGGAACCGTCAGCCTTCATTAAATCGTCGGATATGGTCTTTAAAGCTCTTCAGCTTGATATTACATCCAGGGTTTACTACAGGGAAGATTACTGGGCCGGAATATCATGGCGAACTAATGATGCTTTAATAAGCATGATTGGTCTGAGAGTTGACAGGTTTTATATTGCATACGCATTTGATTTTACTTTAACAGATATTCGGAAACAAAGCTCAGGTACTCATGAACTTACCCTTGCTGTCAAGTTTGGTGGAAGTGCTCGCAGGTACCGGTGGATCAATGCTTTCTAGAAGGATCATCTGGAGTACCCTCGTGCTGCTTTTTTCCCTGGCATTAAGATTATACTCACAGGACGAGATTAAAGCAAATCCTCTGAGGATAATGTTCTATAATGTTGAGAATCTTTTTGATTGCTACAATGATACTCTGAAGAATGATGATGACTTCCTTCCGGGGGGTGTTATGCGATGGAACGGGAAAAGATATAATCAGAAAATCAATTCACTTTATAAGACTATTGTAGCAGCAGGAGAGTGGACTGCTCCTTCAATAGTTGGCTTTTGTGAGGTTGAAAACCGGAAAGTTATTGAGGACCTGATTTATGACACCTATTTATCAAATTCTTCCTGGGGGATCATTCATGAGGATTCCCCTGATGAAAGAGGGATTGATGTATGTCTCATCTTCAAAAAAGATTTGGTAAGAATGATTGATTATCGATACCTGATTCCGTCATTGGAAAATAAGAGGGAATTCCTTTCAAGAAGTGTCCTGTATGTAAGGTTTGAAGTATTAAC
>DCVC01000234.1 GCA_002328625.1 Bacteroidales bacterium UBA2198 | reverse complement strand
GACTTTACAATTGCAATAGGGTCAAAGATCATTTCCCTCGCCAGCTCGTAAAACTTGCTTTTGATACGACTGAAATAAAACTCTCCCAGATTCATTAACCCTCCTCCCAGAATGATTATTGGCGGATTAAAGACCTGGAAAATATTGTATATGCCTATCCCTATGTAATCGGCGCAATCTGTCACAATAGATTTTGAAACCGGATCATCTGTATCAAGTCCCTGTTTTAACATTCTCCCGTCAACCTGCGAAAAATCAAAATCATCCTGAAGAGGCAGTGTGGTTCTGAGTCCTTCTTCAGTTTTTTTCCTGAACATCTGAGGCAAAGTCAGCCCGCATGCACAGCCCATAAGACATCCTCTGTTTCCGCAGGTGCAGATATAGTCGCTTTGGGGATCAATTATGGTGTGTCCGAATTCGCCGGCAGTCCCTGTCATTCCCCTGTAGATCTTTCTGTCAAGCACGATACCTGCACCGATGCCAGAACTGATTGTAAGAAAAATAAGATCATCATACCCTCTTCCCGCCCCGAATTTGAACTCACAGAATGCCTGTGCATTGGCATCATTATCAAGCCTTACAGGGATTGAGAAGTTCCTGCCCAGGGAATCGCGCAGAGGGAAATTCCTGAAGCCTTTGAGGTTTGAGGTGGTTATCGTATATCCGTCCCTGTAGCGGACATGCCCCGGAAAACCGACTCCAATACCCTCAAGATCTGATTCATTAAGATTATTGCCTGCAATAATCTGCCTGACGAGTTCTGTTATATAATTAACAATATCATCTTCATTTTTTCCTGCATGATCAAACACAGTGATCTTATCCAGGATCCTGCCGTCGGAATAGACTAATCCCACTGAAAGCTTGGTCCCCCCAAGGTCGACGCCGCAAAGAAGTTTTTCCATAGATTTCTTATAATGACTGTTCGGTTCTGGCAATTATATCGTCCTGTGTGTCAGGAGAAAGAGTAGTAAAGAATGCAGAGTATCCTGCTACCCGGACAACAAGATCCCTGTGGTTCTCAGGATTCTTCTTTGCAGCCAGCAGGGTTTCCCTCGAAACGATGTTATATTGTACGTGCCATCCCTTCAGGATTTCAAAGAAGCTCCTTATAATGGAGATCAGTTTTTGTTTTTGTAATTCGCCTGAAAGTGAGGAGGGTGACAACTTCTGATTCAAAAGAACACCGCCCAGGATCCTGTTTGTCGGTAGTTTTGATACCGATTTGAATACAGCGGTTGGTCCGAGTGTGTCAGTACCGGAAGTAGGCGAACTACCCTCGGCAAGAGGTGTGAAGGCTTTTCGTCCGTCGGGGGTTGCGGGGACCACCGAACCCGACGGTACATTTGCCGAAATACTCGAAGTACCTGCATAATACCTGCAGCCTGAAGGTCCGCGTCCATACCGTGTTGTGTGGTATTTTGCCAGTTCATCGATAAAGATCGAATATGCTTCATGCAGAAGCTTGTCGACATAATCGTCGTCATTACCGTATTTCGGGGCATAATTGAGCAAAAGCTGACGAACTTTTTCTCCTTCCTTACCCTCAAAATCATTTGTCAGGTTCCGCATCAGGACATCCTTGCTTATCATACTCTCCTCAAATACCAGTTTTCTGATTGCAGCAAGCGAATTACCAAGGTTTGCTATACCAACCTGAAGTCCGGAAATAAAATCATAGACGGAACCACCCTCTTTGATTGTTTTACCGCGGGCTATACAGTCATCAACGAAAGCTGAACATAGTATGTCAGGGACAAGCTCTTCAAGTGCGATGTCGGCAGCTGCATCAATTTCAACCGTCGCTTTTGCGTAGAATTCAATCTGGTGCTTCCAGGCAGCCATCAGTTCATCAAAGTTCCTGAAATCCTGAAACTTACCTGTGCCCTGATGGAACGTTTTTCCTGTCATCGTATCCAGGCCGTTATTCATGGCAGCAAGAAGAACACGCATGAAATTCAGGAAGCTCATACCGGTACAACGGTATCCCCATTTTCCGGGAACAGCTATTTCAATGCATCCGATTGCTGAATAATTATAAGCATCTTCTCTCTTCACACCAAGATCAATCAGTGAAGGAATTACGATTTCGTCGTTATTGAACGCAGGCATTCCAAATCCCTTTTCGATCACGTTTACACACCTGGAGAGGAACTCATTGCTCATATTTTTATGGAACCTTACCGACAGATTAGGCTGGGTCAGCTTCATCCTTCCTACTGAATCCAATATAAGAAAACTCAGTTCGTTGACTGCATCTTTACCGTCGGGGGTCTGGCCGCCTATTGTAACATTCTGATAAAGAGGCCCTCCTGCTGAATACCTTGTATGCGACCATGATCGTATCTTATTAATCGACAGCAATTTGAGCCAGGTGTTTTCAAGAAGCTCAATTACAAAGTCATCATTTATTTTCCCGGTTACTATATCATTCCTGTAGAATTTGTAGAGGTATTGATCCATTCTTCCAAGAGAAACCGAATGTCCGTTACTTTCTATCTGAAGCACAAGTTGGACAAACCATGTGAGCTGCAGTGCCTGGTGGAAGTCAGAAGGCTCGTTCTCGGATATATGTTTGCAATTTTCACTTATTCTGAGAAGCTCTGATTTCCTGAGAAGGTCCACTTCTCTTTCTGATAATTCAGCAGCAAGCTTTTCATATCTCTTTATGAATGCCTGAAATGCCTTTATACCTGCTTTAAGAGCTTCATAAAAGTCATTTTTCTTAATGAACTCATTATCAGTTTTTTTAAGCGATTCCTGCATATAGGTTACCTCTCTGAGATAACCTCCCGGCCCGGTTTCCAGTATCTTCTCTAAATTTACGGCGATATGGGCGTCACCGGATGTAAGGTTACCTTCAGCCCTGATGATCCGGGAATCATGTATTTCCCTGTTCAGCGGCGACATCAGGGAGTAACCCCGTTCGATAACGGTCCTTCCATGCCACCAGCCGCATATCTCCCTGAGTTCATTTTTCTGTTTCTCTGAAATAAAGAAAGCATCACCAGGACGTTTATCAAACTCGTCAATCTCATTCAGGATCCATTCAACAACATATTCCGGAAAGACAGGGGCAGCCCTGAGCCGGGATGATTGATTACCCACTATCAGTTCTCCGTCCTGAATGTAAATTGTCATTTCCCTAAGGGTCCTGTCCAGGGCAATGGCACGTTTTATTATAACAGGAGCACCATCGTGTTCCCTGTAAACATCAGTATAGTATTTTGCACGTTCAGTACAGATCGTCGGTACAGCAGACAACATATCTTCTTTGAGACCGGCTATCCGATCCGATACTGTTACGGGTGCGGTTTCAGATATCATATCAATTCATAATCTTTGTGGTAAGTCCTTTTTTTTCAGCGTATTCTGAGAAAACATTCAGGTCTTCCCTGCTGATCCTGCCACGATTTTCAAAAATATACTCTTTTCCCAACATAATATATTTTTCTCTGGCTAAATCGTGATAAGGGATGAAGTTAATTTCGCAGGCATTACTTAAATCAGCTGAAAAGTCGATTATTGCAGTCATTTCGGGAAAAGAACAGTTAAATTCAGGAATTACCGGTACACGGACTATGAAATCTCTTCCGGTTTGATCGAGTTTCCTGAAATTATTCATAACAAGCTTCACATCACCTCCGGTATACTTAACAAATTTCTCACCATCAGTATGTTTAAGGTCGGCAAGAAAAACATCCACCAGTTCTGTATAAGGTTCAATTGTTTCCCACGGAAGATGAAGTGATGTCTCGGCTGAAACGTGTATGTTTCTGTTCTTCAGCTCTTTGATCAGGTCTTTCAGATCAGGCCCCTGGGAAAATGGTTCACCTCCAGTAAGAGTAACACCACCTCCGCTCATGATGTAAAATGGAATGTCTTTTTCAATCTCAGCTATTATATCATTTACACTTCTTTCCTCACCTGACACCATGAGGGCTCTGGAAGGACAAACATCCCTCAGAATATTGACATCGCCGGCAAAGTCCCGGTTTATTAATAACTTCCCATTGTTAAGGATGATATTTCCATTACCTGCCTTAAGACAGTCGCCGAAACGGTGACATAATCTCTCGTCAAACATAATTGAGGGAGAGGGTTCAATGCTTTCGGGATTATTGCACCACAGGCATCGCAGAGGACACCCTTTGAAGAATATATTTGTCCTGACACCGTTTCCGTCGTGGAGAGAATACCTTTGTATGTTAAAAACTGTCAGCATACTGTGATCTCTGTTCTGGCATGAATGATTTCATTAATTGTCACGGATTTATTGTGATTTTTCCCATCAAATCAATGATATTCCGGCGATAACCGGCAAGCTCCCTGATCAGATCGGATTTTCTTGCATTCAGCCAGGTGAAACGAAGTGTATCAAGACGTTCCCTGAAGATCTCCTGGTAAAATAAAACCAAATAACCTGCCGGAGGTACGAGTAAAGCTAACATCACTCCTGGCCATCCGGCAAAAATTGCGGCCAGAATTAAAATTAGGGGAAAATAAATAAGGTAAAGAAGAGTGCCTGAACTTATATAAACTGAACTAAAAAATCGCGGATCCTTTATTAGTTTATCACAAATAAATCTTGGAATCAGGAATGGAATAAGGTTACTCAGATATCCGGCAATGAATAACGGGAAACCGGCAATAAGAGTAAAATATCTCAGAAAGCCCCAATCGAGTTTCCTTGCAATGTTGGCATCGCTAAGTCTGTTTTTTATCAGGAGATCAGAATAACTTTTTACATCCTGAATCAGAGAATTGAGTTTATCCGGATCACTTCTGCTAAGGTGATTAATCTTTTCACTTATTCCTTTTTCCATCAATCTTCTGTCGTCAGTATCAAACCGCCACTTAAAGAATGGCAGCACCATATCGTTTCTTCCCATTTTCAGAAGTTGTTCAGCCAGCCAGTCATTTTTCGGATCTTCGATTATGATAACCTCCTTCCGCAAACCCTCATCACATTTTTCGTTAAAAGCAAGAAGCGCTTTTGCCGGATTTGTTTTAAACAGATCTTTAAGCTCCCTTATGCTGAAAGCATCATGGAAGTTTATCATCACCTCTTTTCTGAACCTGGCAGGATAGGTATAGTTAATTCCAACCGGAACAATATTAACATCGAGCCCAAATTTTTCCTCTGCCCCGAAAGCGAGTCTGGCTGTTCCCTTTCTCAGTTTCTGAAGGCGTTTTTCCTGCACACAGATACCTTCGGAGAACATAATAAAATTACCGTTCTTTATCAGAATGTCATAAATGCTGCCAAAAGCTTCGAGGTTTTTATGAACATTCTCAAAACCCTCTTCAATCCTGTAAACAGGTGATACATTCAGTTCCCGGAGGCAAAAGCGGGCAAACGGTTTTCTGAACATATCAGCTCTCATTGTGAAGTGTATGGGCTGAGGCAGATAGGATCCGACAAGTATTCCATCCATAAATGAGTTCTGGTGATTTCCCACAAACAGAAGAGGCTTCTCCAGTGGTACTTTTTTAAGGTTGGAATAAAAAATCCTCCTGAAGAATACCCTGAAGGTAAAAGGAGGTAAAATATATTTTAGAAATCTGCTGAACATTTTTCAGTAACTTTTCCGTTCAAAATGGAGAAACATTTTTTTCCCGTTACCGGGCGGGCAATTTACATTAAAATCTTTTTTATGCAACCACTGAATATGTAATTTTTACAGAAACAGTTTATTTGCAGTACATTGTGGTTATAACTACTTATCCCGTAATAAGTATTAAGTCGTATACAATATCTTTGATTTCTCCGTTTGTATATTTATTCAATATTCTTATTTTTATGCCCCAAAACATTACTTGCCTTAATTGTATGGATCTTATACGTGGAATTCGAAATAAAATGATGAACGATCATCTTGTATTTGTTTACAGGGGTGAGGTTACATCAGAAAACTCCGTTTCACTTCTCTCCCTTCTGGAGAAAGAAATGTATAATACAAATTTTGGATTTATCGGAAGGAAACGTCTGTTCATGTTCGTGCTTGAGAGCCTCCAGAATGTCTCGAAACACGGGGATAAGGAGAGATTTAAGAAAATGTCTCTGGTTGTTTACTCCAGGCTCAACGGGGGTTACTCTGTTACTACTGGTAATGTTATTAATTCATCCGATGTTAATGAATTAAAAATGAGGCTGGATGAGATAAACAAACTTAATCCGGAAGAGATAAGAGCCTATTACAGGAAAGTACTCAGTATATCAGAATTCAATGAAAAAGGGGGAGCAGGTCTGGGACTGATTGAGATGGCACGTAAGACAGGCAATAAGCTTGATTTTGATTTTATCCCTGTCGATGACACATTTTCATATTTCATTTTAAGTAAAACAATCGACTCTGAAGGGATGGGATTTCATAACCAGAAGGAGGAGAAGCCTTTTGATGGCAAAGCTGTTACTGAACTGGAACATGTTATGGCCGAAAATGATATTTACCTTATCTGGTCGGGTCATATTTCGCACGATGTGGGAAAGGAAGTATTAACTTTTACAGAAACAAAACTTAGCGAGGAGGATGTTGAGGCACGATTAAGACGCCGTGTATTCGGGATCCTGGTTGAGATTCTCGAGAATGTGGCAAAGTATGGTGCAGGCCGTGAACCGGAGGAACAATTTGGAATGCCGGTAGCTTTGGTAAGGCTGGATGGAGATATCTTTTCACTTACAACAGGCAATCTTATACTGAATAAAAGTATAAAAGAGCTTAAAGAAAAACTTGATTTGATTAACAGGACTCCAAAATCGGAACTCAATGATCTGTATAAAGACTCACTTTTCAACCAGACATTTGATACCGACAGCACCATAAACATGGGGCTTATTGAAATGGCACGCAAATCGGGGAGCAGATTAAATTATTATTTTGAAGAAATAAGCGATCTGTATTCTTACTTTGTAATTACAGTCAAGGTGGAGGATCCTGATACTTAATCGAAAAGTTTAAGTGTAAGTTCATTGCCGTCCCATTCAGCATAACTCCCGTTTTTTAACCAGTCTCCCAGGAAAATTATTTCTGCTCCCTGTTCAAGCCTGTACGACAACACAATATGACGGTGTCCGAAAATGAAATAGTCAATATCCTGATACTCCAGAATGGATTTTGCATAAATTATCAGGGCTTCTTTTTCTTCTCCCATGAACTCTTTTGTGATTCCTTTTCCAAGCCTGGAACTCAATGACCATTTATGTCCGATGCCAACTCCGATCCTGGGATGAAGTGTTGAGAAGAGCACACGTAATGGTTTATTCCTGAAGATTGAAAGAAGTATTTTATAACCTGTATTTGTTGTTCCAAGACCTTCACCATGCGCAAGATGGAACCTTTTTTTGTCGAATGAAGTATTAACAGGACCCGTATGCAGGTCAACACCGCATTCTTCAGAAAGATAATTACTTGTCCACATATCGTGGTTACCGGTGAAGAAATGAACCGGGATGCCTGAATCCGTAATTTCTGCCACAGTTCCAAGAAAACGTGTAAATCCTCTTGGGACGACGAGTTTATATTCCCACCAGAAATCAAAAATATCTCCCAGAAGATATATCTCGCGTGCATCTGATGTTATGGTATCAAGCCATCTGACAACTTTTTTCTCCCTTTCGGCAGGTGGAGAACCGGCTTTTAGACCAAGATGAAAATCAGAGGCAAAGTATATTTTACCGGCTTTCTTCAAAATCTTAAACTAATTGTTAAAGAGCTGATTAAGTTTTATTTGCAGGGATCTGCCGTGCAGATTTACTCCAACTATGGTGCCATCCCTGTCGTAAAGGAAGTTTGAGGGGAGCTGTTGAACATTGAAGAGTTTAGCATATTTCGGATTACCGGGAACTTCTTCCCTGGTGTTAATCCAGGGCAGTTCGTCAAATCTGACAGCAGCCTTCCAGTCTGATTCATCTTCATCGAGATTGATCTGATAAATCTCAAAACCGCGGCTTTTATATATTTTATAGAATTCCTTGAGCTGAAGGTTTTCAGCAATACATTCTCTCGATTTTGCAGACCAGAATGTCAGAAGTACAATTTTACCTCTGAGGGAAGATAAGGCAATTCTTTTACCGTTAATATCTTTCAGGTCAGGATCAAGTTTCGTCTCCGGAAATGTATCCGCTATTCTCTGAATCTGTTGTGAATAAAACTGATTCATCTCATTCTTGAAGTCTTGTATCAGGGCTTTAACATGCCTTGAATTGGGGTAATAACGGCCAAGTGAATCTGTGACTATCTTAAGATATTGAAGATCCCGTGATTCATAGAGCACATAAGTTTCTTCGTCCAGCTTCTGGTAGAGAGCTTTTATTGCTGCCATCGAGGTCGGATTGGAGATTATGAATTCTATGTTCTTCATCCGAAGATTTTTGACCAGAGTATTGAATTTCTCTTCAAGAAATGCAAGTTTTTCCTCTGAACCAGCTTCTTTTGCAGTATTTTCATAAACAGTCCTCAGTGAATCAAGTTTTTTTCTGGTCTCATAGAGCCTTGTGTCAAGCACTCGAACCTGTTCCGATCCGTCAGAACCTTCAATGATATAGTCCTCGAATAAAGTGTTTCCGCTGAAGCTGACTTTAATTCTTTCCCCTGGTCTGGTTAAAATTGTGATAAAATCTGATTCCGTTAACCCAATCTGATAAAAATCGGGTTCTGATGATCTGACCTTAAAATGGAAAGTTCCCCTGTTGCCAATCCTTGAGGAGTCAATCAGGATGGGGATATTAACATCAACTCTCTTAAGATAGATATATTCCTGTTTATCTCCTTCAATCTTTCCATTTACTGTAAAGGTGTTTTTGTCACGGCATCCGGCAAGAATCAGGACAGTTAAAACAAGTAAAAGAAATCGTTTCATTGTGATATGGTTCTTTTCTTCAGAATTTGGTTTCAGATTATTTAAGCAATTCAGCAAGTTTTGTTTCTATTTCATTTCCTCTCAGGTTTTTTGCGATTATTCTGCCTTCACTGTCGAGGAGGTAATTAAAGGGTATCGATTCTATATTGTATAACGGGACTACCACAGAATTCCAGTATTTCACATCGCTGACATGGATCCATTTCTCCAGGCGATCTTCCTGAATACCTTTTAACCATGCCTCTCTGGTCCTGTCCAGTGAAACCTGGTATATCTGGAACCCTTTACTTTGATAATTGTTATAAGCTCTTACAAGGTTAGGATTCTCAATTCTGCAGGGTTTGCACCACGATGCCCAAAAATCCAGGAGAACAATTGATCCCCTTGTTGAAGACAACTTAATAGTATCACCCTCGGGTGAGGGTAATTCAATTTCGGGAGCTTCTCTTAATTCCGGGGTTTCGGGCAAATTTAACTTACGCGCCTCGGTTCTGGCTATATATTCCCTGACCTGATCATGAAGTGAAATAACTGGTTCATATTCAGGATATTTTCTGAATAAAGATGAATCAACCCTGACAAAGTATTGAAAATCCGCTGAGGGATCCATTACATAAACATTTGGAGCGATCTGCTGGTAAAGAGCAATGAGACTGACAAGTGAACCAATATTGTCATTAATGTATTTTTTTGTATAGCCGTTAATTTCCTTTACATAACCCTGGGCAAGATTTTCAATTGAATCTATTATCTCCAGAATATTGGGTTTATAGAGATTTTTCTCATACACCTCATTCAATAGATTTATTTTGTTAATAGTTTTCTGCAGGGTTTTGTTGTAATCTGCCAGCAGCTTTGTTCCTTTTGAACCAGTAATTACAACAGGATAATTCAGGGAGTCATAATGTGACGTGAATTTTATTTTCTCTCCGGGCTCAAAAAGCATTGTCAGAAAGTTATTTTGATTAATTTTGAGCAGGTAAAAAGAAGGGTGCTTTACCTTCCTTTTAAAGTCAAACCTTCCATCTTCACTTATAATGACAGAATCAACAGTTATGAATCTATTTGATTTAAGTTCATCGAGGAAAATATATCGTCCCCTGACAGGATATTCAAGTATTCCTGAGATTTGAACATAATTTTTTTTGCAACCTGAGGTAATTATTAATAAACAAACAAAACAGATAAGATAATTTTTCATCAATAGCGTCAGTTAATTATAGACATCTTTAATTCTTGAATTGCAAATGTAATTTTTTTTAATCGGACTGTATGTATGAAATCTTTAATAATAGCATAAACAAAGGTGTCTTCTGAGACGTTAATTAACGGCTGATATTATTTGCATTGTTCAACAAAATTGGTTATCTTAAAAGACTTTTTATATCAGATAAAATAGTAATTATATGAGTTACATTAAATTCGAAAAGGAGCAGGTAGTGAATCTTGAGTATTCCCTCTCCAGGGAAATCATCAGGACAAACAGAGCCGGATCATACTCATCGACCACCATAGTAGGATGCAATACAAGAAAATATCATGGATTACTTGTATGTCCGGTCGATGAGTTGGGAGGTGAAAGGTATGTCCTTCTTTCTTCGCTGGATGTAACTGTTCTGAATAAAGACCAGAGTTTCAATACAGGCATAAGGAAATACAAAGGTGACTATTATAGTCCCAAGGGTCATAAATATATAGAGGACTTTGAGATAGAAACAATACCCACAAGAGTATTCAGGGTTGGAGGCGTCATGCTGAAACAAGACAGACTGCTTGTGCATTATGAAGAACAATACCTGGCCAGGATTACGATTGTGGAGGCATCAGAGCCAATGAAGCTGCAGATCAGGCCTTTTCTTGCTTTCAGAAGCATTCATGAGCTGACGCATGCCAATCTTGCCGCCAACACTAAGGTTGAATTCATTCCAAATGGCATCAAATCCCGATTGTATGAAGGATTTCCTTCATTGCATATGCAATTCTCATCCAAAGCTGAGTTTATTCATGTTCCTGACTGGTACCTGGGAGTTGAATATACTGAAGAACAGAAGAGAGGATATGATTATTCAGAGGATCTTTTCAGTCCCGGATTCTTTGAACTGGATGCCAAAAAGGGTGACGTCATAGTATTTTCCGCCTCAACAAAAGAGGAAAAGCCATCAGGGCTCAAGGCTAAATTTACCAAAACCGTTTCGGGTAAGATTCCGAGGAACAATTTTATTAATTGCCTCAGAAATGCCGCCCAGCAGTTTATTGAGAAACGTCATGGCAAGACCCTGATAATTGCGGGTTATCCATGGTTTGGCTCATGGGGAAGAGATACTTTTATTTCGCTTCCGGGTATTGCACTGGCCCGGCAGGGTCTTTCTCTTTATCAGGAGGTGCTCGACACACAGGTTTCAAGGATGAAAGATGGTCTTTTCCCAAATATGGGTGAGGCCGGTAATCCGGCTTTTAACTCAGTTGATGCTCCTCTTTGGTTTTTCTGGGCAGTTCAGGAATACCTCGCGAATGGAGGCAGTGATGCATGGGAACGTTATGGTGAGTCAGCCAAATCGATTCTCAATGCTTACAGGAATGGGACGGCATTTAATATCCATATGAGGGAAAACGGACTTATATATGCTGATGCTCCCGGTAAATCATTGACCTGGATGGATGCCATTGTTTACGGCATACCTGTCACTCAGCGAAGAGGATATGCCGTTGAAATTCAGGCGTTATGGTATAATGCAGTTTGCTTTGCTCTTGAAATGGCAAATCAGTCAAAGGATAGAAAATTCATCAAAGAGTATGAAATCCTGCCTGAACTTATAAAGAACTCATTTCATGAGATGTTCTGCGACAAAGAAAAAGGATATATGGTAGCTGATTATGTGAATGATGAGGAAGGCAGGAATTATTTTGTCAGGCCCAACATGGTTATTGCAGTCTCTCTTCCTTATTCCATGCTTGATAAAGAACAGATGAAGCGTGTGCTGGACATTACTGATAAAGAACTTGTTACCCCAAGAGGTCTGAGAACTCTTTCCCCTGGCAACAAATTTTATAAGGGTACCTACAGGGGAAACCAGGAAGAGAGAGATAAAGCCTATCATAATGGCACCGTATGGCCATGGCTCTTAGGTCCATTCTGTGAAGGATGGCTGAAAGTCTATGGGAAACAAGGTGTGCAAAAAGTCAATAAACTTATTTTTGGCCTTGAGGAGGTGATAAGCGAACATGGAGTCAGCACAATTTCCGAGATCTATGACGGGGATCCGCCTCATACTCCTAACGGATCAATTTCTCAGGCCTGGAGCGTGGCAGAAGTGCTGAGAATAATTGATCTTCTTGAAAATAANNCTGGGAACTGCCAGTTATGGTTTGACAAAAGGGATGTCAACCCTGGATGACCTGGAAGTTATTTTCGTGGTACCAAAGGTCTGGGGAGATGAAGATCAGTCGAAAGTCAGACTTATTGGAGCCAACAAGATTCCCGTCGCCTTTAAACAGGTTTTTTATAAAGGATTCAGACGGCCGGTCGAAAAAATTGAAGTCTCCTCCAAGATTGTACCATATACTGATCCGGAAGATTTCTACAAGATGACCAGATCGGAGGTGTCAGGGTATAATATGTTCGTTAAAACCAACGATAAAGGAATGGTTGATTTTTCGGGAAAATATGACAATTCCCTTATGGACGAAATCTACAAATATGCGGTGGTCGCATCTGTTATTGCAGATGAAAATGAATTTGACATAATACACGCACATGACTGGCTTGCCTATCCGGCAGGCATTGCCGCAATGGAAGTATCAGGAAAACCTCTTGTTATTCATGTTCATGCCACTGACTTTGACAGGAGCGGGGGGAATGTTAATCCTGAAGTTTACAGGATTGAAAAAAACGGAATGGATGCAGCTTCTAAAATAATTACAGTCAGTAACCTTACAAGAGACATTGTAATAAATAAATATCAGATACACCCTGATAAAGTTGAGACAGTCTATAATGCTGTTGAACCCGTCAGGATTTCAGAAGGTGTATCAGCTGAAAAGGGTTTCGATGAAAAGGTAGTTACATTTCTTGGCCGTATAACGCTGCAAAAAGGGCCGGAATATTTTATTGAAGCAGCTCACAAGGTGCTGAAAGCAATGCCCAATGTCAGGTTTGTCATGGCCGGTTCGGGAGATATGATGGAAAGAATGATGCGAAGAGCAGCCGCCCTCAAAATTACAGATCGTTTTCATTTTACCGGATTTCTGAAAGGCAAGGATGTTTTTACCATGCTGAGTCTTAGTGATGTCTATATCATGCCATCGGTCTCGGAACCCTTTGGAATATCTCCCCTTGAGGCTATGCAATCTAATGTCCCGGTTATAATCAGCAAACAGTCAGGGGTATCAGAAATACTCACCCACGCTGTCAAAACTGATTTCTGGGATATTGACGCNNATTAAGAATGGCAAGGAAGAAGTTGTACGACTGAAATGGGACAATTCAGCAAGACACGTAAGAGATATTTATTACAGAGTGATTTGGCAAAATAAGAATTAGATATGAGTGCAGTTAACAAAAAAGCTATATGCTTTTATTTTCAGGTTCATCAGCCTTTCCGGCTTAAGAGATACAGGTTCTTTGACCTGGGACATGATCATTACTATTATGATGATTTCTCAAATGAATCAATCATGAGGAAAGTGGCAGAAAAGTGTTACCTGCCTGCCAATGAAGTTATGCTGGACCTTATTCTTAAAAACAAGGGTAAGTTCAAAGTCTCCTTCTCACTTACCGGTTTGGTAATAAACCAGTTCAGGCTATATGCCCCTGAAGTCCTCGATTCGTTCAGGAAGCTTGCGGAGACAGGCATGGTGGAATTTCTTGCCGAAACCGACTCTCATTCACTTGCATCATTGAAAAGAAGAAGCGAATTCGAACGCCAGGTAAACGTTCATAAAGAGATGATGAAAGAGCATCTTGGTGTTGAACCCACATCTTTCCGGAACACGGAACTAATCTATTCCGACCAGATAGGGGCATGGATTGCTGATATGGGATTTAAAGCGATGCTTACTGAAGGGGCAAAACACGTACTTGGCTGGAAGAGTCCTAATTATTTGTATTGCAATTCATTAAACCCAAGACTGAAAGTACTTCTCAGAAATTTTGTACTGAGTGACGATATAGCTTTCAGATTCTCAAATAAAGGCTGGAACGAGTGGCCTCTCACATCAGACAAATATGCCTCGTGGCTTAACAAACTTATACCCAAAAGCGAACTTATAAATGTCTTTCTGGATTATGAGACCTTTGGGGAGCACAACTGGAAAGAGACAGGCATTTTCGAATTCCTGACCCATCTGCCGGGATCTATACTCAGGAAAACACCGTTCAGGTTTATGACTCCTACTGAAGTTGCTGATAATCTCCAGCCTGTTTCGGCAATAAGTGTTCCCTCGCCAATATCATGGGCCGATGAAGAACGCGACATTACCGCATGGCATGGAAATGAGCTCCAGGTAGCGGCACTTAATAAACTGTATGAACTGACCGACAAGGTAATGCAGTGTAATGACAACCAGATAAAAATTGACTGGGAATATCTTCAGGCAAGCGACCATTTTTATTACATGGCAACAAAATTTTTCTCCGACGGAGTTGTTCATGCATATTTTAACCCGTATGAGACACCATATGATGCCTTTATGAATTATATGAACATCCTCAGTGATTTTGAGATCCGGATTAACAGATATATACCAGATATCAATGAGAAAAATGAAATCTCAAAACTAAATTCACTGATAGTGGAAAAAGAGCGGATAATTGATGATCAGTTAAAAGAGATAGAAAAATTAAAAAAGCCAAAAAGCAGAGGAAAAACAGGTTTGAGGGCTGCCGCAGAAATGGACCTCAAATCAGAAACCAAAGCTCTGCTTAAAGAGACTAAAACCATAAAGAGAGGAACAAAAACCACCAGGAACAATAAATCCTGAATTTTCCTGTCTTAATAAGAAAGGGAAAAGACTAAAAGAAAAACTAATCTGAACCAATAAAATTACCTGATGAGCATTGAACTAATTTTTGAAACCAGCTGGGAAGTATGCAACAAAGTAGGAGGAATTCACACAGTAATCTCAACCAAAGCACTAAATATTGTTAACGAACTTAAAGATAATTATATATTAATCGGTCCCGATGTCTGGAGGGAAGAAGGCACAAACCCCGAATTCATACCAGACGAGAATCTTTTTGCAGAATGGAAAGCTATTGCTATATCTGAAGGTTTGAAAGTGCGAACCGGAAGGTGGAATATTGCCGGAAAACCCATTGTCTTTCTAATTGATTTTACCCCTTATTTCGGTCAGCAAAACGAAATATTTGCACGATTCTGGGAAACCTATAAGCTTGACAGCATTTCAGGGCAGTGGGACTACGTTGAGCCTGCTCTTTTTGGCTATGCGGCCGGGAAGCTTATTGAAAACTTTACCTCATTCTACCGTGAACACCATAATATTGTTGCCCAGTTCCACGAGTGGATGACCGGAACAGGGATTCTTTACATTGAGGAATTTGCTCCGTGGATAGCCACTTCCTTCACCACTCATGCCACCGTTCTGGGGAGATGCATAGCAGGAAACAACCGGCCGCTGTATGGAAAGATGAAAGAATACAATCCTGTTCAGGTGGCGAGAGAGTTTAATGTTGTGGCAAAGTTATCGCTTGAGAAAATTTCCGCTGCTGTTGCAGATGTGTTTACTACAGTAAGTGAAATAACTTCACGGGAGTGTTCCTTTTTCCTGGGGAAAGATGTTGATATTGTTACACCAAATGGTTTTGAAGACTCATTTGTTCCGCCTGCTGAAATCTTCGGAGAAAAAAGATCAACCGCCAGGTCGAAACTTATAAGAGTTGCTGAGGCAGTTCTTGGCCATTCTCTTTCAGAGAATTGCATCCTGATCGCAAACAGCGGAAGATATGAGTTCAGAAATAAGGGGGTTGATATTTTTATAGACTCTCTCGGAGAACTTAATAAGACAGATGATCTTGCGAAGGAGTGCATCGCCTTCATTCTTATGCCTGCTTATCATAAGGGTCCCAGACAGGATCTTATCGATTTCCTGTATAATAACGGACCTATAAATGGAATTGACAGATATCTGACTCATTGTCTTCATTATCCCTCATCAGATCCTGTACTACAGAGAATAAATGCAAATAATCTTGATAATAATCCTGAATCAAAGGTCAAAATAATTTTTGTTCCTTCCTATCTTAACGGCAACGATGGTGTTTTCAATATGCCATATTATGATCTTCTTATTGGATTCGACCTGTCAGTCTTCCCTTCTTATTACGAGCCATGGGGATACACTCCCCTTGAGAGTCTTATGTTTTCGATTCCTACTGTAACCACTTCGCTTTCAGGGTTTGGCCTGTGGGTTAAAAATTATTTTGAAAGTCCGGGAAACGGAATTGAAATAGTTGAAAGAAGTGATAATAATGAACAAAAAGTTGTACAGGATATTAAAAACTTTATCTCAAAATTTATCGGGCTGAACGATAGTGAAATAGCTGAAGCAAGAGATAAAGCTCATGCTATTTCGAGGATAGCAATGTGGGATAGTCTGGTTAAGCATTATTTTACCGCGTACGAAATGGCTCTTTCACACAGTAGTGAAAGGAGGGAGGAACCGAGGGAATTTGCACAGTTTGTTGAAGGCGTCGGTTTACAAATCCGTAAACCTCATCAGATACCGGTCTGGAAGGATATCTATGTTCAGAGCGATGTGCCCGAAAAACTGAGCTACCTTAAAGAACTGGCCAACAATCTTTGGTGGTCGTGGAACACGGAAGCAGAATTGCTGTTTAAGAGGATGGATCCATCCTTATGGGATGAGGTACAGCATAATCCCAAAATGTTACTTGAAAAGATTGACTACAAACGGCTTCTGGTCCTTGAAGATGATGATGAATTTGTTGCAGACCTTGAGAGAGTTACAAAGGCATACAAAGAATACGTGAGCAGGCCTGATGACAAAAAAAAGCCGTCAGTGGCATATTTCAGTATGGAATTCGGAATCCATACCTGTCTTAAAATCTATTCAGGAGGTTTGGGTGTTCTTGCAGGAGACTATCTGAAAGAGGCAAGTGACTCAAATATTAATATCATTGGAGTGGGTCTGCTTTACAGATTTGGTTATTTCAGGCAGAAGCTGGGACCGCGAGGTGAGCAGATGACCATATACGAACCTGAAGAATTCTCCCGTCTTCCGGTTTTTCCGGTAAAAAACTCGGATGGGAGTCATCTGTATGTCACTCTTGTGTGGCCGGGAAGAAATGTTAAGATCAGGGTATGGGAAGCAATGATAGGCAAGGTGCGGCTTTTACTTCTTGATACAGATTTTGATGATAATTTACCTCACGACCGTACCGTTACGCATTATCTCTACGGAGGTGATCATGAGAACAGGTTGAGGCAGGAGCTGGTTCTTGGCATTGCCGGTATCAGGGTTCTGGGTGCAATGGGCATTAAACCTGACCTTTACCACAGTAATGAAGGACATTCAGCATTCATCAGCCTTGAAAGATTAAGGACGCTCCTGGAAGAGCATCACCTTACTTTTAATGAGGCTCTCGAGGTGGTGAGATCATCTACACTTTTCACAACCCATACTCCGGTTCCCGCAGGACACGATGCTTTTGATGAAGACCTCCTGCGTAAATACATTTCTCATTATCATAATCGTCTTAATATATCATGGGATGAATTGATGGCACTTGGCCGCTGTGAAGGAGAGGCGGATAAAAAGTTCAATATGAGCTACCTGGCAACACGAATGTCGCAGGAATTAAACGGTGTCAGCAAACTTCATGGAGAAGTAACCCAGAATATGTTCAATAAACTCTGGCCGGGTTATCTTAAAGATGAACTTTATATCGGGCATGTCACCAATGGAGTTCATCATCCTACCTGGCTGGCCCCCGAATGGAAAAGGGTGTATAAGGAACTGTTGGGTAATGCACACTTTGATCAGACTGACAGGAGCCTGTGGGAAAAGCTTTATACCCTCGATGATAAAAAAGTATATGAGGTAAAAACCAATCTTAAAAAGAGCTTATTTACAATTTTGCGAAAAAGACTTCAGACCGATATGATGGAAAAACATGTCAGTCCTCGCACCTTGATAAATATCAGCAGCCATCTTAATGAAAAAGCACTTACGATAGGTTTTGCCCGCCGGTTTGCAACTTATAAGCGGGCTTCACTGTTGTTCAGGGATCTTGACAGACTCGCAAAAATAGTCAACGATCCCAACCGCCCGGTACAATTTATTTACGCCGGGAAAGCACATCCTCATGATGGAGGAGGACAGGACCTGATCAAAAGAGTTTTTGAGATTTCACAGATACCACAGTTTGCAGGAAAAGTAATCTTTCTAGAGAACTACGATATAGAACTGGCTAAATACCTTGTTAGAGGTGTTGACATCTGGCTTAACACACCGACCAGGCCTCTTGAGGCGTCAGGTACAAGCGGAGAAAAGGCGGTCATGAACGGAACCATTCATTTCAGCGTTCTTGATGGCTGGTGGGTTGAAGGTTACAGGGCATATGCAGGTTGGGCTCTGCCAAAGAAAAGGACATATTCCAACCAGGATCTTCAGGATGATGTTGACGCCGAAACCATTTATAACATGCTTGAATATGAAATAATTCCGGCATTTTATTCCTTTAACGACCAGGGAATTCCCGTGGAATGGATCAGTCACATCAAAAATACAATGGTCAAAATTGCTCCCGAGTTTACCATGAAAAGAATGCTTGACGATTATTATAACAAGTACTATTGTAAACTCTGGACCAGAAACAAATACCTGATTGAAAATGATTTTGCCAGGGCTAAAGATCTTGCAGCCTGGAAGAATAAAATGATAGAGGAATGGGACAATATTGAGGTCATCAATTACAGTTTTGAACGGCCCGGGGAGAATGTCTATCGTTCCGGCCACGATTACCGTGCAGAGATAGCGCTTGATGTGAAAAAGATACCGAAAGAATATGTCGGTGTTGAATTTATAATAACCAGCTTAAACAAGGAGGGAGAATACGAATTTGAAGACAGCCAGGAGTTCAGGATTGTGAGTTGCAAAAACGGGAAATGCCTTTACCGGGCCAATCTTGTACCTGAGAAAGCAGGCACTTTCTTCTACGGTATCCGTATTTATCCGAAGCATAAAGATCTTCCTCACAAGCAGGATTTCTACCTGCTCCGCTGGATCGACTAAATATCAGTAGCCCTCTTTATTTTTTCCTTCCTGAACACGAGGGCTGTTCTTGAAGGCAGGTAGAGATAGAGATAGAAAGGCATGTTAAGCGAAGGCCTTTCTGCTTTATTAATGGAGCTGTAAAAAGCCTTTCTGTCGATTCTGTCAAAACCTCCGAATTCAGGATTATCTGAATCGATAAATACCTTATACTTTCCTTTTACGGGAATTCCGTAATCGGTAAAGGAGGTGACAGGATGGAAATTAAACACGAACAGAAACTCGCCTCTCGCAAAAGCCATCACTTTGTCATAATTATTTTCATAAATACGATTAACATAAGGGTCATCAAGAACCCGGAATTCATTATGCAGCCTGATCATCTGGCTGTCGAATTTTGCAAGGTAGCAATATTTGAGGTCCCTGTTCTCAGCAAGATGCCATTGTCTTCTTGCATATTTATAGCTCCAGTTATTGCCTTCGCGGGGAAAATCAATCCATTCCGGATGACCGAATTCGTTCCCCATGAAATTAAGATAACCGCCACCAGCAGTACTGAAAGTGATAAGCCGTATCATTTTATGCAAAGCAATACCACGATCCATGGTGAAACTATGATGGGACTTGGCCATACCGGTGTACATCTCGGCATCCAGCATCCGGAATATCAGTGTTTTGTCTCCAACAAGGGCCTGGTCGTGTGATTCACAATAGGAGACAATTTTTTCCTCCGGACGATGCTGCGTAAGCTCATGCATAAGATATCCCACATCCCAGTTTTCATCGGGAATCTCTTTTATTAGTTTGATCCAGATATCAGGCACTCCCATCGAAAGCCTGAAATCAAAGCCGTAACCTTTTCTGGCATTATCCGCCGCAAGACCCGGCATACCACTCATCTCTTCTGCAATTGTTAATGCTCCGGGTTTAAACGAGTGTATCATTTTATTGGCAAGAAAAAGATAAATAAGGGCATCTTCATCCTGACCCCCGTCAAAATACTCATCATACGATGTGAAACTCTTTTCAAGGCCATGATTATAATAAATCATACTGGTCACACCATCGAACCGGAACCCGTCAAATTTATACTCCTCAAGCCAGTAACGGCAGTTTGACAAAAGAAAGTGGATCACGCTGTCTTTCCCGTAATCAAAACATAATGAATCCCATGCGATATGATTCCTTCTGTTGCCGGCATGAAAATATTGTCCGGGATTACCATCAAAGAGGCCAAGCCCCTCATTAACATTTTTTACGGAGTGAGAGTGAACCAGATCCATTATTACCCTTATACCTGAAGAATGAGCTCTGTCAATAAGCTCTTTAAGATCTTCTGGGGTTCCGAATCTCGAGCTTGCCGCAAAAAAGCTTGAAACATGATATCCGAAGGAGCCGTAAAACGGATGCTCCTGTATGGCCATCAGCTGTATGGTGTTGTAACCTGCCCTGATTATTCTTGGAAGAACATTTTCAGTGAATTCACTGAAAGTTCCCAGTTTCTCTTCGGCAGTTGCCATCCCTATATGTGCTTCATAAATGACCGGAACGGTTTCCGGAGCCCTGAAATCTTTATTCTGCCATTTGTAGGATTCATCGGGAACCCAGACCTGTGTACTGAATATTTTTGTTTTTTCATCCTGTATCACCCTGTTGGCATACGACGGGATCCTTTCCCCTTTCCCCCCTTCCCAGTGGACTGAGAGCTTATACAGATCACCGTGATGAAGAGCCTCAGATGGCAGCTTAATTTCCCAGTCGCCGTATACATTGATCCTTTCCATTAAGTATTCATCCTTTTCCTTCCAGCCGTTGAAGACACCCTTGATATAGATCCTGCTGGCGTTTGGAGCCCATTCCCTGAAAACCCATCCGTCAACTGCCCTGTGAAGACCATAAAAATGATGTCCCATAGCAAATTCACAAAGGGTCTTGCTCCCGGCAAGATGCTGTTCCTTTTGCAGACACTTATTATAACGGCTTTCAATAATAGATTTGAATGGATCGAGCCATGGATCAGAAGAATAGAATTTACCAGATTTCATAATGATCGGAAAAAGAGAATCCGTTTTATAAAAGTACGAAAACAAAGTTATTAATTTGTTTCTTATTCACGGGCTTTGTTAATTTTGTTCGCATAAATTGGAGACATGACCATACATCACGGAGTAGAAAATCTTAAACTGACGTTACCTGTCGTTACTCTGGGTATTTTTGACGGTGTGCACCTTGGCCATAAAGCTTTGCTGCAAAGCCTTGTTTCAAGGGCTCAGGAGAATAAAGGTGACTCTGTGGTAATAACTTTCAATCCGCATCCAAGAATGATCCTGCCTTGCAAAAATGAGGATTTCTCACTGCTTACTACACTTGATGAAAAAAAAAGACTAATGGAGAGCCTGAGGATAGGTCACCTTATTATAATTCAATTCAACCGCGAATTCAGCAAACTCAGTGCAAGGGATTTTATAGAAAAAATAATTGTGGACCGGATTAAAACACGCCATCTTATTATAGGGCATGATCATCGTTTTGGAAAACATGGGGAAGGAGACTACCACACAATACATAAATGTGGTGAATCATTTGGTTTCAGAGTGGAACAGATCGCACAGATTTATACTGCCGAGGGTATAATCAGTTCTTCATCAATACGGGATGCACTGTTGAGCGGGAAACTTGACATCGCTAACAAATGGCTGGGCTATAACTATTCATTAAG
>DCVC01000184.1:12204-15665 GCA_002328625.1 Bacteroidales bacterium UBA2198 | reverse complement strand
TCTTGTTTAACACTTAATATGCCGGTATCAGGTTCACATACAACTCTGAATCCCACATCAATACAATCTGAATACCACCATATGCTTTTAGGCATCTGAGGATCTGTTACCAGCCATGCTTTTGTCCTGGTATAATCTCGGGCAGCACTTCTCAGATCTTTTGCATCACTCTTGAAAGAGCCCCCCCTGATAACCCTCTCCTGCCCTGATAATGGGCCCTTTGGATTGATCAAAACAGTATCGTTCCTGTAATAATCCTCAGAATAATAGTCACTGCAAAACTCGGCAACATTACCAGGCATGTTCTTAATGCCAAATGGATTTGGCTTTACATATGATGGTTCTTGTGTACGGGAACCGCTGTTACCCCTGTAAACTATATACGAACCTATCACAGATGTGTCGGGATGGAAGATCTTTTTCAGGAATCCTTCGGATGTGAACTTCTTTGGATTACCATCAAAAAAATATGACGTTTCGGTACCAGCCCGGCAGGCATACTCCCATTCCGCCTCGGTGGGAAGCCGGTATTTTTTTCCGGTTACTTTTGAAAGCCATCTGCAGTATACGTTAGCAGCATGCCACGACATTGTAATCGCCGGTCGTGATCCTTTACCCCACCCCTGGTCGGGAGCTCCCCATGGCGGTGTCGCTCCTGATATTGCATCAACCCTGTTCCTGCTTAGAACCTGTCCTTCTGTTCTGCCCTGAGATGATGTAGCCTGGAAGAAGGCAAGATACTCATTCCATGAAACCTCAATCTCTCCGATCCAATAAGATGAAAGAGTTACTTTTCGTAACGGTCCTTCATCATTCTTCCTGAGTGGCTCATTTTCAGGGCTCCCCATATTAAAAGTACCTCCCGTGACCGCAATCATCCTGAAGGTGACAGATGTCCCGGGAATGGTCTCATTGAAACTCTCAAACTTCTCAACCTTTGCCGGCTCACCGAACAGAGTGTCAGGTACACTTTCAGTAACACCAAAGTCTAAATTCTTAGCATGTTTTATATTCTTATCATAGTGCCCAACAGTAAGATGGCAGTTTATACAGTTTAAAGGCTCTTTGCTCGTTGTGTAGAAAAGGTGAGCATTACTTCCATCAGTTGACAGTGTAACGGGGAAGAGGTTTGTATGGCACTCGAGGCAGGATTTCTCGTAAACAAATTTCTTTGCGTTCTCGAGAAGTTTCTTTGCTTCCCAGTCGATGCCTGCACTGTCCTTAAACAGATAACCATATATATCTTTAATCCCATGCTTCATTTTGGTAAAAAGATATCCCTGCCCTTTGGGTGCAAGATGACATTCCACACAATGCGTAACCGTTCCTGATCTTGTTTTATGATGTGTTGATAGCAACCATGATTGTTCAGCATGGGTATGAACATGACACGACATACAGTATGAATCAGTGGAAGTGTAAGTTATTGCTTTATTCGCGGCGATAATAACTATGATGCACGAAATAAAACCTATAATAAAGAACCAGACTTTTATTCTTTTTTTATTAAAAGTTCTGGTTCTGAAGAAATTAAAATCCATTTTTCTATTCTTGAACCCGAATAAGGTTTTAAAGATAAAGATTTAACTGACTGGTTAATCAAAAGTGAGTGCTTTTTTAAAATAATCTATTGTTTTAATAAGTCCATCATTCAGGTTTATAACGGGGGACCATCCCAGAACTTTTTCGGCAAGTGTGATATCTGGTTGCCTCCTCCTGGGATCATCTTCAAAAATAGGCAGATAAACAATCCTTGATGAAGATCCGGTCATCTCAATAATCTTTTTTGCAAGATCAATTATTTTTATCTCTTCAGGATTTCCAATATTTACAGGACCAATGAAGTCATCAGGTGTCTGCATCATCCTGATAATGCCATCAATAAGGTCATCTACATACTGAAAGCTTCGGGTAATATTGCCGTCACCGAATATTGTAATGTTATCTCCCCTAAGTGCCTGAACGATAAAATTTGAGACTACCCTTCCATCATTGGTGCTCATCCTTGGTCCATAAGTATTAAATATCCTTATAATTTTAATTCTGACTTTTTCTTCGGTATGATAATTCATGAACAAAGTTTCAGCGCATCTTTTACCTTCGTCGTAGCACGAGCGAGGACCCAGCGTATTTACATTCCCCCAATAACTTTCATTCTGGGGATGAACTTGAGGGTCTCCGTAAATCTCACTTGTTGAAGCCTGCAATATTCTTGCATTATTGGTCTTTGCTAGCTCCAGAGTATTTATTGCTCCTATCACTGCCGTTTTGATTGTAATAATTCCATTGTTCCTGTAGTGCAAGGGTGATGCAGGACAGGCCAGATTATATATTTCCTCGCATTCAATATCAGGTCTTTCGGTGATATCACACTCCATCAAAGTAAAACCCTGACGCTCTGAAAGATGTGAAACATTAATTTTTGACCCCGTAAAAAAATTATCCAGGCAGATCACCTCATTACCATAATCCAGAAGTCTCTCACAGAGATGAGAACCGATAAATCCGGCTCCACCTGTTACCAGAATGCGTTTCATTAATAAAGAAATGTTATATGGTTTGCAAATATAACTTTATAATTGAACTTCGTGATATTAATAAAGAGAAGATATAAGCAGTCAGTATGATGAGATTACTAAAAAAAGAAGCTGGGATAATACTAACCAAAAGATTCTGCTAACTATAACTGATAATTATAGTTTTACATTCGATTTAAAAGTGTCGGGTTTTTAATAGTTGCAGGAATGATATCTGATATAAACTCAGAATTTCATATACATTATTAGTAGTGTCCGACAGTAAGTAATTTGGAACCTGGGGCAATTAATCTGGTTATCTTATTGCAGTGATCTCAACACTTCCCTTATGCTGTCGGCTCCCTTGACAGCAGCTTCAGGAAGCTTGCCTTCCTTACCGAAGACCAGTTGTGCCTCATAGTTTTCAATAGTTACCTTCGACTCATCAATCCTGCCTGTTTTATCCTTTACGGTATTGATGTTCAATCCAAGATGGCGTGCCATAAAGTCATACATTGCCATGCGTTTTGACACACCATAGTCATGTCCCTCATTCGCAAAATGAACATTTTCAACATTGCGTTCTTTACCATATAAATTGTAAACCTTTTTCAGGTAAGGAAATTCAATCTCCGGCACATCCTTTGTCCAGTCATCCCCATCTGATATAACCAATAGCGGACGAGGGGATGCCATTGCCGCAATCTCGGCATTATTAGTTCCCGGCTCAGAGCATGAATGTATTGGCAAACCGCTTTCACATGGGCACCCTCCGAAAAAATATGATGAAACCATCACAACAGGGACGCTTAAAGTAACGCGATCGTCAAGAGCCGTTAAAAGAAAAGTCTGGGTTCCTCCGCCCGATTCTCCTGTCACTCCAACTCTTCCCGGGTCAACAAAGGGAAGAGAAGTAAGGAAATCTATCACCCTTATCGAGTTTAA
>DCVC01000184.1:0-12122 GCA_002328625.1 Bacteroidales bacterium UBA2198 | reverse complement strand
CCGCACAGATAAACCCCCGGAATTGTCTCAATTCCAACGTTTTCAACAGTATAACCATCATATTTCCTGACAGGTGTATAAACCGGGTTAAGAGGTGTTTTACGGGGCATCGGGGAAAGGCCGATCTGTTCCAAAAAGCACTGCCTCAGCTCAGTCTTGCGTTTTTCCCACAGTTCGACTGAGGGATAAGCAGCAAGAAGCATTTCAAGGTGCTTCTCTCCTTCCTCAACCGGCCGCTGGTAATAATTATATCTGCTTATCTGATAACTGGTTTCACCTGTTTTTTGAAATATCATATCAAGCGGCATCAGAATATTGGTCAGTGTCGGTTCAATATCGGCACGATAACGCCACGAGGGATACATAACATCAACACCTCTTACAATGCTTTCATTGTAGCTTAGCTTAATCTGGTATTTCTTTTCAATATCGGAAAGTACTTCCTTCAGTGTTTTTTTATAAACATCCTGAGGCAATTGTGCACAAATTCCGGAAGCAACTCCCAGAAGAATAAACAAAATCAGTAATTTAATTTTCATAGCAGTAAGTTTTGATTCTCTGAATTTTCTAAATCAATTTTCACAAAGAGGTTACAATACAAATTTAACCATAGTTTTAATCTTTTAGAACTCTCTTCCTCCCCATGTGACTTCTCCTGATTTGATATCCTTGTAAATCGGGAAAAGCTGCATGTTTTTTTATACCTGGAACATCCAAATACGATTTAAAGGTAATTTCTCTATAAGGGAATCGATAAACTCCAAAAAGAATAATTTGCACTTCTTTTTCATTTATACTATATTCACTAAGAAATAAAACTTCTTTCCCATGAAAAAAACTTTTACCTCTTTTTTTATTCTGATTCTTTCAGCAGTAATAACTTACGGTCAGAAAACTCCTACAGGCAATCTAAAAGACTTCAAAGTCAAAACATGCCTTCACTCTGTGAGTTACATGGGTGTTTGGCGTGGTCAGGCAACATTAACACTGGACGAGTTTCTGCTTAAAGCAAAGGAGCTTGGATTTGACGCTGTTATGCTTGCTGCAAAGCGTCCTCATGTTTCGTTGCTCGATTTTGACGATTCAGCCCGCCAGAAGCTAAGAGCAAGAATAAAGGAACTGGGACTTGAATTGGTATGTCTTGCCGGTTATACAGATTTTACGGCAGGAGTGGATAAAATCGGTATTCCGAATGTTGAAATTCAGGCAGTATATGTAGGAGAGCTTGCACGGCTGGCCCGTGATCTTGGAACGAATATGGTGCGTGTCTTTACAGGTTACGAGCGCCCGGATATCCAATATGAAAGACAATATTCAATGGTTGTTGAAGGTTTGCAGATGGCAGGCAGGATTGCTGCAAATTACGGAGTCACTCTTGCTGTCCAGAACCATCACGATATAGGTATTCACCACGATGCAATGAAATGGATTCTCGATGAGGTTAATCTCCCAAACGTGAAAGCTGCCTTCGATTGCTGGTCACCTACTCTGGAAGGTCTCTCACCTGAGGAGATCCGCCAGGCAGTCCATAAGATGAAACCATATATTGTGCACACTACTGCGGCTGATTATGTTGAACAACCCCGGTTCAGGTATGATGCAAACCATACGAATTATATAAAACTGGAATCACAGATGAGAGCCGTACCTATTGGTGAAGGTTTCCTTGATTACAAAAGTTTTATCAATACCCTTAAAGAAATAGGATACCAGGGCTACATAGCATATGAAATGTGTGAGGTTCTTGAAGGAGGTGGTTCGGTTGAAAACCTTGACAAAACAGCCAGAGCGTTTCTGGAGTATGTAAAGCAGTTTAAGTAAGCAAAGGGTGAAGGGCTCAGGATAAGACTCTTTTTCCAGACGGAATTAAAACTGATTGGTAAATCAGAATTCGGTCAGAGAAATATCAAGTAATTCCTTGACATTTGTCACTAAACATAAAGAAGTCATTATTTTAATCCAACCCAATAACAACAAATTTGAAAAAAAAAGCATTTTTTATTTGAAATATTAAAAAAATAAATACTTTTGTCCGACAATTTGTAAGAAAAAGCATGAATAGAACTTTAATACATATTATTGCCCTCATCCTCATTATTGCCAAAAGCAGATGATCCGGGAATAATATGTATTACCATAAATATACAGAAGCTTTCCGGATGTACCGGGAAGCTTTTTTTTTAAAAGGTTGTTTTGAATCATGAAGCATCAGTTACGGAGCTCAAAGACATTAAACGGAAGGAACATGGCCGGAGCAAGAAGCCTCTGGCGTGCAAACGGGATGAAAGATGAACAATTCGGAAAACCGGTTATCGCAATTGTAAATTCTTTTTCACAGTTTGTACCGGGACACGTACACCTTCATAGGATCGGCCAGTATATTAAACTGGAAATTGAGAAAAAAGGATTGTTCGCTGCAGAGTTTAATACCATAGCTATTGATGACGGAATAGCTATGGGTCATAGCGGGATGTTATACTCCCTTCCTTCAAGGGAACTTATTGCCGACAGTGTGGAATATGTATGCAACGCTCATCTTGCTGATGCAATGATATGTATAAGTAATTGTGATAAAATCACTCCCGGGATGCTGATGGCAGCAATGAGGCTTAACATACCTGTGGTTTTTGTTTCAGGTGGGCCTATGGAAGCCGGCAAATATAAGGACAAATATGTTGATCTCATTGATGCGATGGTCAGTGCCGCTGATAATTCTGTCTCTGATGCCGAACTGAGTGAAATAGAATCAGCTGCCTGCCCTACCTGTGGTTCCTGTTCCGGAATGTTCACAGCCAACTCAATGAACTGCTTAAATGAGGCGCTTGGCCTGGCGCTTCCGGGAAATGGTACCATTCTGGCCACCCATAAGAACCGTTTAAAACTTTTTGCGAAAGCAGCAGATCTGATTGTTGATCTGGCAAACAGATATTACAACGACGGGAATACAGAAGTCCTTCCCCGGTCAATTGCAACGCGGGAAGCCTTTCTTAATGCAATGTCACTCGATATAGCAATGGGAGGATCGACAAATACTGTACTGCATCTCCTGGCAATAGCAAACGAGGCAGGAGTGGATTTTAATATGAAGGATATTGATGGATTATCACGGAAGATCCCTAATATCTGTAAGGTTTCACCAAGTTCAAAGTATCATATCCAGGACGTTAACCGTGCTGGTGGAATTATTGCCATATTGGGAGAGCTTGAACGGCATAACCTTATTGATACTTCAGTAAAACGAATTGACTATAGCACACTTCATGAAGCTATTGCCGACTGGGATATTAACGGAGGGAAAGCCAAGCCTGAAGCATTCGATTTTTTCAGAAGTGCCCCGGCCATGAAAAAGAGTCTTGAAATGGGTACTAACGACATACTCTATGATCATCTTGATACTGATAAAGTAAATGGCTGTATCAGAAATGTTGAAAATTCGTATAGTAAAGATGGTGGTCTGGCCGTGCTTTACGGCAACATTGCAAGAAAAGGGTCTATTGTTAAAACCGCGGGCATCGATCCTGTTCTTTTTTCATTTAAAGGTACTGCAGTTGTTTTTGAATCGCAGGAGGATGCTGTGGAAGGAATCCTTTCCGGAATGGTAAATGAGGGTGATGCAGTTGTGATCAGGTATGAAGGTCCAAAAGGAGGGCCGGGCATGCAGGAAATGCTCTATCCTACCTCTTATCTTAAATCCAGGGAACTGGACAAAAAATGCGCATTGATAACCGATGGACGTTTTTCCGGGGGTACCGCGGGATTATCTGTCGGACATATCTCTCCTGAAGCTGCGTCAGGAGGTGAAATTGCCCTGCTCAAAACAGGCGATCAGATTGAAATAGATGTGGTTAATCGAAGTATAAATGTATTATTAACTGATAATGAACTGGATATAAGAAAGAAAGAAGAAGAATCGAAAGGGAATATGGCATTTAAACCAAAATCGAGGAAAAGAGAAATACCTTCTTCTCTTCAGGCTTATGCTGCAGTGGTAAGTTCAGCTGATCTTGGTGCCGTAAGGCTGGTGTGAGGGCTGAGGGCCGGGAACTGAGTGCAGAGGGCAATTCCGTGGTTAAGAAAAAAATACTATATGAAAACAGAAAAGAGAATTGATCTTAATGTAAAACAATCTGATGTTTCGGATCAGATTTCAGGAGCTGAAGCTCTTTTACGATGCCTGATCGAAGAGGGTGTTGATACAATTTTTGGCTATCCGGGAGGAGCGATAATGCCTGTTTATGATAAATTGCTCGATTTTGAGCATAAACTGACCCATATTCTTACACGTCATGAACAGGGGGCAGCCCATGCAGCTCAGGCTTATGCAATGGTGACAAGAAAGCCTGGTGTCTGCTTTGCAACCTCCGGACCGGGAGCAACTAACCTGATAACAGGCATTGCAAACGCTTTTCTTGATTCCGTTCCTGTAGTGTTCATTACAGCCCAGGTAGTCTCAGATCTGATTGGCACTGATGCTTTTCAGGAAACTGACATTCTTGGCGTCTCAATGCCTGTCACAAAGTGGAACTCACAGGTAAAGAAAGCACAGGATATCCCGGAAACAATTGCCAAAGCTTTCTATATAGCCAGGTCAGGTCGCCCCGGACCCGTATTAATTGATATAACAAAGGATGCTCAGATAGAAAAGCTCACATTCAGATATAATAAATGCAATTATATCAGGAGCTATAATCCAAACATACCTTTGCATACACGTGCAATTGAGTCGGCGGCAATAATGATCAACCATGCAGAAAAGCCTTTGATCCTCGCCGGACATGGAGTTCTTCTCTCCGGAGCAGAAAATGAGCTGCTGAAATTTGCCGAAAAAACAGGCATGCCGGTTGCATTGACACTACTCGGGCTCTCTGTCTTTCCGTCCGGGCACCGGTTGTACGCAGGAATGCTTGGTATGCACGGCAACTACGCAGCAAACCTTCTGACAAATGAAGCAGACCTTATTATTGCAATAGGTATGCGATTTGATGACCGGGTAACAGGAAATCTGAAGAAATATGCCAAGAAGGCAAGAATAATTCATATTGAGATCGATGAAGCTGAAATAAATAAGAATGTCATAGTGGATCTTGAAATAAACAATGATGCAAAAGAGGTACTAAATCAACTTATTCCCCTTGTAAAAGAGAACTCTTATGAGAAATGGATAAGAGAGTTCAGGATCTGTGACAGAACTGAATATGAAAAAGTCATAAAACCAGAGACAAGGCCTGATACAGGCAATCTCAAGATGGGTGAAGTGGTCAGGATGGTATCTGATCTGACAAAAGGGGATGCTATCATTGTTACTGATGTCGGTCAGAATCAGATGTCAGCTGCCAGGTATTACAAATTCACCGAACCTAACAGCCTGGTTACTAGCGGAGGTATGGGAACTATGGGCTTTGGATTGCCGGCAGCGGTCGGTGCCAAAACAGGAAGACCCGATAAACAGGTTATTGCATTCCTTGGTGACGGAGGTTTTCAAATGACCATACAGGAACTTGGAACAATCCTTCACTACAGGATCCCTGTTAAAATAATTATCCTGAACAACGGATTCCTTGGAATGGTAAGGCAGTGGCAGGATATGTTTTTCAACAAGAGGTATGCTTCCACTGAACTTGTTAATCCCGATTTTGTAACAATAGCCAAGGGATTCAGGATACCGGCCAGGAAGGTTAGCAAACGAGAAGTCCTTAATGAGGCAATTGTCGAAATGCTGGCGGCAGATGGCCCGCATTTACTTGATATTATTATTGACAGTGAAGCCAATGTTCTTCCAATGGTGGAACCCGGCTCTTCAGTTTCAGAAGTAAGGTTAACATATTAATAAAGAAGAAAAGAACAAAAAATATCTCTGTTAATAAGGAACTTACACAACTGATCCCGGTCTGTCGGGAGAGATTGCCCGGAGTTATACAGAGAAAAAAATGAAGTAATTATGAAACAGGAATACACTATCTCGCTTTTTACTGAGGATCATATAGGGATACTCAGTCAGATTACTATAATTCTTACGCGGAGACAGATAAACATCGAAAGTATAACTGCATCTGAATCTGCAGTAAAAGGCGTTCAAATGCTAACCCTTGTAGTTAAAACAACACCTGAGATGGTTCAGAAAGTTGCACGGCAGATGCAGAAGCTTGTTGATGTACTGAAGGTGTTCGTTCATACCTCTGATGAAATCATATATCAGGAAATAGCTTTGTTTAAAGTGACCACCAAGGGATTGATGTCAGGAAATGTTATTGATAATGTTGTACGTGCTCATCATGCACGCATCCTGGAGGTATCTCCCGAATATATTGTGATTGAAAAGACAGGCCATAAATCAGAAATAACTGAGTTGCTGCAAAAGCTTGAACCGTGCGGTGTACTTCAATTTGTACGATCAGGAAGAGTTGCCATTACAAAACAGGTTAAGGAACTCAATGCTTATCTGAGGGAAATGGACGAAGCTAACAGAAATACACCTGAAAAAATTGAGATATATAACTAATCTAAATAAATTCTATCATGGCAAAAATCGATTTTGGAGGAATACCCGAAGATGTTGTAACAAGAGATGAGTTCCCGCTTTCAAAAGCACGTGAGGTACTTAAAAACGAAGTAGTTGCGGTAATAGGATATGGCGTTCAGGGACCGGCTCAGGCAATGAATATGAGAGACAATGGAGTTAATGTTATTGTCGGACAGGCACCCGAGTTCAAAGTCGATTGGGATAAGGCCGTTGCAGATGGTTTTGTTCCCGGCAAAACACTTTTTCCTGTTGAAGAAGCCGCATCAAAAGGAACAATAATTCAATATCTTGTATCAGATGCGGCTCAGCGTATTTTGTGGCCGAGAATTAAACCCTGCCTGTTGACGGGGAACGCTCTTTATTTCTCTCATGGATTTTCTATCACTTATAAAGACCATACAGGCGTTATCCCTCCTCCTGATATTGATGTAATACTTTGTGCTCCAAAAGGTTCCGGAACCAGTGTGAGAAGAAACTTTCTTGCCGGCGCAGGTATTAATTCAAGTTATTCTGTATTTCAGGATTATACTGGTAAAGCATCCGACAGGACAATAGCTCTGGGGATTGCCATTGGTTCAGGGTATCTTTTCCCCACAACATTTGAGAAGGAGGTCTTCAGTGATCTCACAGGCGAAAGAGGAGTCCTGATGGGGGCGCTGGCAGGTATAATGGATGCCCAGTACCAGGTTTTGCGCGAAAACGGCCACTCTCCTTCCGAAGCATTTAACGAGACGGTAGAGGAATTGACACAGAGCCTTATACGCCTGGTCGATGAAAAAGGGATGGACTGGATGTACGCCAATTGCAGTGCAACAGCTCAGAGGGGAGCACTCGACTGGCGTCCTAAATTCAAAGATGCCACCCTGCCTGTTTTTAAAGAATTGTATAAAAGAGTAAAGTCAGGTGAAGAGTGCATAAGAGTACTTAAATCTACCGGTGCACCAAACTATAAAGAATTGCTGGATGCCGAGCTGAAAGAGCTTGGCAACTCTGAACTCTGGAGAGCCGGAGCTGCTGTCAGAAAGCTCAGACCTTCGAATAAATGAAGTTGATAGTCTAAAATCAATAAGCATTAAATAAGCTGAATTATGGAAGATAAGGTAATTATTTTTGATACAACACTCAGGGACGGGGAACAGGTTCCGGGATGCCAGTTAAACACAATTGAAAAGATTGAAGTAGCTCAGGCCCTCGAAGCCCTGGGTGTTGATGTCATTGAAGCTGGGTTTCCCGTATCAAGCCCTGGAGACTTCAGATCAGTTGTGGAAATATCTAAAGCCATTTCAAATCCTGTTATCTGCGCTTTGACAAGGGCAGTCAAAAAAGATATTGAAGCTGCTGCAGAAGCTCTTCAGTACGCAAAAAATAAAAGGATCCATACAGGTATCGGCACATCGCCTTTTCACATAAAATATAAAATCAAAACCACTCCGGAGGAGATCATCAGAAGGGCTGTTGATGCAGTGAAGTACGCTAAGAAATTTGTCGATGACGTGGAGTTTTATGCTGAAGATGCAGGAAGGAGCGAGAATGAATACCTTGCCAGAGTAATTGAGGCGGTTATTAAAGCCGGAGCTACAGTGGTTAACATCCCTGACACTACAGGATATTGTCTGCCTGAGGAGTATGGCGCAAAGATAAGATACCTGAAAGAAAACGTTCCTAATATCAACAGGGCAACAATATCAACTCACTGCCACAACGATCTTGGCATGGCTACCGCAAATACAATGATGGGAGTTATAAACGGAGCAAGGCAGGTTGAGGTTACGATTAACGGGATTGGAGAGAGAGCAGGCAATACTTCGCTTGAAGAGGTTGCGATGATAATAAAAAGTCATCATACCCTGAATCTAAAAACAGATATAAACTCCAAACTTATATTCAGCACAAGCAGGCTGGTCTCCACGTTGATGAGCATGCCTGTGCAGGCAAATAAAGCGATTGTCGGAAGGAATGCATTTGCCCATTCATCAGGCATTCACCAGGATGGTGTACTTAAAAACAGGGAAAACTACGAAATTATTGACCCTCACGAAGTTGGAGTCAAAGAATCATCAATCATCCTGACGGCCCGCAGTGGCAGGGCTGCTCTTAATCATCGGCTCGAAATGCTGGGATTCAAGTTTGGCAAGGAGGAACTGGATGATATTTATCATCGTTTTCTGCTTCTGGCAGATAAAAAGAAAGAGATAAACGATGAGGATATCCGGATCCTTTCCGGCCAGGTGTTTTTAGGTGAAAAAGCTCTTAAACTTGAGCTGTTGCAGGTCACATGTGGAAAATCTGCAATACCGGTTGCGACAGTAGGTATCAGGATCAATGGAGAGGTTCACACGTCAACTGCGTCAGGGAACGGACCCATTGATGCCGCATTTACAGCCGTCAGACACCTTATAAGCAAAACCGTGCACCTGGAAGAGTTCCTTATCCAGGCAATTACTAAAGGGAGTGATGATATTGGCAAGGTACATATCCAGATTGAACACGAAGGCAAAACATATTATGGATTCTCAGCCAATACAGATATAATTACGGCTTCTGTCGAGGCATTTATTGATGCAATCTCAAAAATAAAATAACCCGGAAACTCCCGATGGAACCAAAGACGCTTTTTGATAAAATATGGGATGCTCATGTAGTTAAATCAATCGTGGGAGGGCCGGATGTGCTGTATATAGATCAGCATTATATTCATGAGGTTACCAGCCCCCAGTCTTTTAACGGTTTGAAACAAAGAGGCATACCTGTATTCAGACCTGAAAAAACCCTGGCTGTTGCCGACCATAATATTCCAACCATCGATCAGGAGCTGCCCATCAGAGATGAACTCTCAAGGAAACAGGTTGAGAAGCTGGCTGAAAACTGTAAAAACTATGGTATAGAATTCTTTGGGCTTAATCACCCTAAAAATGGCATTGTACATGTCATTGGTCCGGAACTGGGATACACACGCCCCGGAATGACAATTGTCTGTGGTGACAGCCATACTTCAACGCACGGTGCATTTGGCACGATAGCTTTCGGTATAGGCACAAGCGAAGTTGAGATGGTTCTCGCAACACAATGCATCCTTCAGCCTAAACCAAAAAAGATGAGGATAAATATCAATGGCAGGCTGCAAAAAGGAGTAACATCAAAGGATATTATAATGTATATAATCTCTCAGGTCTCAACCGGCGGTGCTACGGGATACTTTGTTGAGTATGCAGGATCAGTTGTCAGGGAGCTTAGTATGGAGGCAAGGATGACAATCTGTAATATGAGTATTGAGATGGGTGCACGTGGAGGACTGACAGCTCCTGATGAGATCACTTTTAAGTACCTTGAAAACCATCCTTTTCTTTTAAATAAAACTGGCAGGGAAACATTCCTGTATGATCAGGCTGTACTTAAAAGTGATCCTGGTGCAGCATTTGACAGGGAACTTGAGTTTAATGCAGACCTTATCAGACCCATGATTACTTTTGGTACCAATCCGGGAATGGCAATAGCTATTGATGATTCAATTCCATCCACTGATGATGTTAATCCCGAAGAATCCGTTTCCTTTGTTAAATCACTGGATTATATGGGATTCATCCCCGGGATGAAAATGATCGGTCATCCAATAGATTATGTCTTTCTTGGAAGCTGCACCAACGGAAGAATTGAGGATATAAGAGCATTCGCCGGAATGGTAGAAGGGAAAAATAAAGCACCGAATATTACGGCTTTAATTGTTCCCGGATCTAAAATGGTTGAAAAACAGGCTGTTGATGAGGGACTGAAAAACATCCTCAACAAAGCCGGATTTGAACTGAGGCAACCGGGATGTTCATCATGCCTTGCCATGAACGAGGACAAGATACCTGAAGGTAAATATGCCATTTCAACCTCGAACAGGAATTTTGAAGGCCGGCAGGGACAGGGAGCAAGAACACTCCTGGCCAGCCCGCTTACTGCAGCCGCATCAGCAATAACCGGCAGGATTACTGACCCGCGTGAATTTATTGATTAACAGAACCTTAGCACAAAGTATATGTCAAAAGAGAAATTTGATATTCTTGAATCAACCTGCGTCCCCTTGCCTTTGGATAATGTGGATACCGACCAGATAATCCCTGCCAGGTTCCTGAGTGCCACATCAAGAGAAGGATTCGGTGACAATCTTTTTCGCGACTGGAGATATGATAAATCGGGACAGTCTGTCACAGAGTTTGCTCTGAATAATCCAAAATATACCGGTAAAGTACTGGTAGCAGGAAAGAATTTTGGAAGCGGGTCGAGTCGTGAACATGCTGTCTGGGCAATTTTTGACTATGGATTCAGGGTTGTCGTGTCAAGCTTTTTTGCCGATATATTTAAAAACAACGCCCTTAACAATGGACTTCTTCCGGTTGTAGTACCTGAGAAATTCCTGAGAGATCTTCTTTACCTGATCGAAAAAAAGCCTGAAACAATCGTCAGAATTGATCTTGAAAATCAATTATTTACAGTACTAGCAACAGCAAGGTCATTCACATTTGAAGTGAATCCTTATAAGAAAGAGTGCCTTCTTAAAGGACTTGACGATATTGAATATCTGCTTGGAATTAAGGATCTTATTATTTCTTTTGAAACCAAAAAAAGAGTCTGAGATGAGAATCGAAATAATGGATACTACCCTCAGGGACGGAGAACAAACACAGGGTGTTTCTTATTCTCCGCTTGAGAAACTGCATATTGCCACGCTCCTTCTCAGAGATGTGAAGGTTGACCGCATTGAAGTCGCTTCTGCACGCGTCTCTTCAGGAGAATTTGAGGCCCTCAGAAAAATGACCGAATGGGCATATCTGAATGGTTGCCAGGACAAGATTGAAGTACTGGGATTTGTCGATGGAGATATATCAATCAACTGGATAAGGGATGCCGGTGGAAAAGTGATAAATCTGCTTTGCAAGGGATCTCTCAGGCATCTTGAGAAGCAGTTAAGAAAAACTCCCGGACAACATGTAAGCGACATTAAAGAGATCATTACAAAAGCTGAATCACAGAATATGCAGGTAAATATTTATCTCGAGGACTGGTCGAACGGAATGTTGAATTCCGAAGAATATGTTCTTTATATGCTTGATTCATTAAAGGATGAAAGAGTGAAAAGATTCATGCTCCCTGACACTCTCGGAATACTCAATCCGGTGCAGACTTACGCTTTTTGCCGGAAAATAATTGACAGATATCCATCATTACATTTTGATTTTCATCCACATAACGATTATGACCTGGCAGTGGCTAATGTCTTTTCAGCAGTCAGGGCAGGGATAAAAGGGGTTCATACTACCATCAATGGATTGGGTGAAAGAGCAGGAAATGCGCCTCTTTCCAGTGTTATAGGGGTCTTGCACGATCAGCTTGCAGCAGAAACCGGAGTTGTGGAATGCGAGATAATAAAGGCAAGTAAACTTATTGAAACATTCAGTGGTATAAGAATCCCGGTGAATAAGCCCATTGTGGGAGAAAATGTTTTTACGCAAACCTCGGGGGTACATGCCGACGGTGACAGTAAAGATAACCTCTATTATAATAACCTTCTTCCTGAACGGTTTGGAAGAAAAAGAAAATATGCTCTTGGCAAACAGTC
>DCVC01000308.1 GCA_002328625.1 Bacteroidales bacterium UBA2198 | reverse complement strand
AGACGAAATCAGCGTCGGAGAGATTGTGATGCCTGTTTCTGATTGTTTTGCAGATTTGGGAATTGAAACAGATAAGGGTTTTTTGACCTTATCTGAAGCCGGTTTAACCAGCCCGGATAATTTCCCTTTCAAAAACGGATCAATTATTGCTGAAAATGAATTTGTCAGGAAGGCATTTAAATATGTGAAAGCTGTCAGAGCAATAACTGTAAATACTGCTTCAGGATCTGAGGCTGCAGTTAAAAGGCTGACTGATAAATATGATCCGGATATTGAAACAATGGAAGGGGCAGCTTTCTTTTACGTGTCAGCAATGGAGAAAATCCCATTTATGGGGATCAGAGCTATCTCGAACAGGGCTGGACCGAGAAAAGATAACAAATGGAATATTGAAGAAGCTGTCAGTAATTTATCAAAAAAAATTAAAGAGATTATCGTAATACTTGATTGAAGGAATGAAACTGAAACTGGGATTCTCACCATGCCCTAACGATACATTTATTTTTGATGCAATGGTGCATGGCAGAATTGATACTGAAGGACTTGAATTTGACTATTTTCTTGCTGATGTTGAAGAACTTAACCGTAAAACTTTCACATCGGATGTGGATATAACAAAAATAAGCTGTTATGCTTATACTTTTGTTGCAGGAGATTATTTAATTCTAGATTCAGGAAGTGCAGTCGGTCATGGAAACGGACCTTTGCTGATAAGCAAACATTACATTCACCCATCAGAAATTCCGGAAGTAAGAATAGCTATTCCCGGGAAATACACTACTGCTAACCTTCTGCTCAGTATTGCCTGGCCGGAAGCGGACAAAAAGACAGAATATCTTTTTTCGGATATCGAAAAAATTCTACTGGAAGAAAAGACAGACGCCGGACTTATTATTCATGAAACAAGGTTTACATACAGGCAAAAGGGTCTCCGGCTTATTACGGACCTTGGGAAGTATTGGGAAGGTCTGACCGGACTTCCAATACCTCTCGGTATCATAGTTGTTAACAGGAGAATACCTCCCGATGTTGCTTCTAAAATTAACAGAGTACTGCGCAGGAGCATCGAGTATGCTTTTGAAGATTCATCAGCCAGTTACGGTTTTGTTGCATCCAACGCAAGGGAGATGGAGAGCAAGGTGGTGAACAGCCATATAAAACTGTATGTGAATGAATACACTCTGCAGCTTGGCCATCATGGCAAGGAAGCGATTAATTCTCTGTTCGGGATAGCTTTTGAAAGGGGCATCATTCCCAGTTTGCCTGAGAATATTTTTCTGACACCACAATAAAATTTTATTCACTTATTGAGAGAAGAGACAATAATATTCTAATTCATATGGAACTAAAGGAACTGATATATAAGACACGTTCTTACCGCCGCTTTGATGAATCCCGGCATATCTCTTACGAGGAGCTCATAAGCCTGGTTAATCTGGCAAGGTTGTCCGCATCTGCAGCAAACAGGCAGCCTTTGAAATATCTTCTATACAACACCCCTGAAGATTGTAACAGGATTTTTCCTTCAATCGCCTGGGCAGGCTATCTGAAAGAATGGCAGGGCCCAATTAGTGGGGAAAGACCTTCCGGATATGTTATTATCCTTGGTGACAATTCAATAACTGAATCATTCGGCATTGATCACGGGATAGCGGCGCAAAGCATAATGCTGGGGGCAACAGAGGCGGGACTCGGAGGCTGCATGATTGCCTCGATCAAAAGAGAAGAGCTCAGAAAGACCCTCGACATACCTGACCGGTTTGAAATTCTTTTAATTCTTGCCCTGGGAAAACCGGTTGAGAAGATTGTCATTGACCATGTCAAGGACGATGACATAAAATACTGGAGAGATGAAAACATGACACATCATGTTCCCAAAAGATCCCTCGACGAGGTAATAATTAAGTTGTAAATGAACAAGATAATGAAAAAAGCATGTTCAATTCTTTTGTTCTTTTTACTTATGGTGCAGATTGTTAACTGTCAGACAGAAAGAACCGTCGGCATCAGGATTTTGTTTCATGGTCTGGTTGTTGATGCAGCAACTCTTTCACCGCTTGCCAATACACAGATAATCATTAACAGATCTTTTGCGTTGGCAAGTGATAAAGAGGGATCATTTGCATTCTGGGTCAGCAGAAATGACACAGTTGTTTTTAAGAGTCTCGGATACAAATCCACAACTTTATATATAAGCGACACTCTTTCAGGTAAAGAGTTCATAGCCGGAATCTATCTGAAGTCAGATACACTTGATATTGGAGAAGTTATAATTGTTCCCAGGATTGCCAGCCTCAAATCAGAGTTGTTTAAAGCAAAGCCTGAAATCAGGCCAGAGATAGAGAATGCAAAGTTCAATCTGGCAGTTTCAGCATATCAGGGGAGACAAATGCAGAGTTCTTTAGGAGATCCTGCTGCAAATTATGAGATGCTGCGTCAGAAGCAAAGGTTTGATGCTTATGAAAAGGGAGGCATCCCTTCTGACAGAATGATCGGATTAAGTCCTTTTATGCTTCTTCCGGCTGCTTACCTCTTAATCCATGGGTTACCTGAAAACCCTCAGCCGCTGGCACCAAATATTACCAGGCAGGAAATTGATCAGATCAATAATAAATACCTTGAAACCCTTAGACAAAGAGAATGATGAATCCTGAACCAGGTTTATCCCTTATAGAAAATTGCCTTGATTATATGGGTGGCCATTCTGGGGTTCTCTTTCAGTCGCCGGGTTGAATAACCAAACCATTGTTTCCCAAATGGCACATACACCCTCATGACATGCCCGTTATTTACTATGCTTTCACGTAATCGGGGAGTCACTCCATATAGCATCTGGAATTCATACAGGGCTTTTGAAACACCGTATTTTTCAATTAATTCATATGCTCCTTCAATAAGGGCTTTATCATGAGTCGCAATACCAACATGAACCTTATTCTTAAACAAAAATTCAAGATCTTCGAGGAAATGTTTATTAATCTCTTCATATTTTTTAAACGCAATTGACACATGCTCAACGTAAATGCCTTTGCACAGGCGGAAGCTTAAAGGGACAGCTTCGCTGTGAAGATCAAGCATACTTATAATATCATTCATCGTCCTTTTGAGATATGCCTGAATAACTAGACCTACATTGGCAGGAAATTCAGATCTGAGTTTCCTGAATAATTCAATCTCAAGATCTGTGCAGGGTGAATCCTCCATATCTATCCTGATGAAGTTGTTTACTGAAGCTGCTTTTCCGACAATTTCACGAATATGATCGTAACAGATGTCTTTGTCTATCAATAATCCAAAACTTGTTGGTTTAAGGGAGAAATTGCCATCTATTCCTTCTTTACTTGTTATATCGATAAGATCCAGATATTCTTTTTTATTTGTTTCTGCTTCCTCTAGAGTTTTAATGAATTCACCAAGAACATCAAGTGTGACTTTTATTCCTTTATTGTTTAAGTCGGAGGAAACCCTCATTGCGTCATCAATTGTCTCTCCTGATATATAAGGTCTTGAGAAAATCCAGATGAATTTTTTGGGAAGATAAGGTAATATGGTTGCAATCAGTTTGTTAAACATATAATTATGTTTTAAAGATCTGTCTTTGAAAAACAAAATTCAGGGAAGAGTTCATCAGTTAAATTCAAACTACTAATAAAATTAATCTAAAAACGTTTTTAAATGACCTTTGTCACAAGAAAAGTTGATATTAGACAGTAATTAATAAATTTTAATCAAAAACGAAAAAACAGTGCAACCTTTATATTCAATAGGAGGTCTTAAAATTGTCCTCAGTGTATGATAAGCGAACAACAGATAATTGAGGGGTGTACAAAACATAACCAAAAAGCCCAGAAGTTGTTGTATGATAAGTATTCAAACTTCCTGCTGGGTATTTGTATGAGGTTTGCAAGCGACAAATCGGAAGCTGAAGATATTTTACAGGATAGTTTTATTAAGATCTTTTTCAGCATAAAGGATTTTTCAGGAACAGGTTCTTTTACAGGATGGCTAAGAAAAATTGCTGTAAATACTGCCATAACTCATTATCATAGAAACCTTAAGTACAGGTATAATGTTGAAATAGAAGAGTATGTGTCAGCTGAGTCAGGTATTGCAAGCTTTGAAGAAGATTTTTACACTTCAGATATGCTATTAAGGATTCTTAATGAATTACCTCCCGGGTACAGGATGGTGTTTAACCTTTATGCAATGGAAGGCTTTAAACATAAGGAAATTGCTGAAAAGCTTGGAATAGACACAAACACTTCCAAATCGCAGTATAGCAGGGCAAAAGCAGTAATAAGGGAAAAGCTGGAGATGTTGGGAAGACTGAAAAAAATATATTCTGACAACACCTGACAGAACAAAACAAACAATTTTTAAACATTGAAACGGAAGAAGGAAGATAGGATCATCAGGGAATTATTCAGGCAAAAGCTTGATAATATTGAAATTATTCC
>DCVC01000206.1:16458-17014 GCA_002328625.1 Bacteroidales bacterium UBA2198 | reverse complement strand
ATCAGGATTTCAGGAGGAAGAAAAGGAGAAAAAGAATATCTAAGGAGAAAGAGCAGGTTCCGATCGCAAAACCTCTTACTGCAGATAAAAAAGAAAAATCCGGCAAAAAGGTTTTGAGAAAAAGATCCGTCAGGACCGAGGTAGATGAAGAAGAGGTACAGAAGCAAATCAAAGAGACCCTGGCACGTCTTACAACCAAGGGTAAATCGAAAGGCTCGAGATACAGGAGGGAAAAAAGAGAAGCCATAAGTCAGAAACAACGTGAGGCAGACGACAGAATAGAACAGGAAAAGAATATTCTGAAGGTCACTGAGTTTGTTTCGGCAAATGAGCTGGCTACAATGATGAATATTCCTGTAAATGAAATCATTTCCACATGTATGAATTTAGGCCTCTTTGTCTCAATCAACCAGCGTCTTGATGCTGAAACGATGGCTCTTCTTGCGGACGAATTCGGGTATAAGGTAGAGTTTGTAAGTGCCGAATTACAGGAAGCTGTAAGGGAAGAGGAGGATGACGTGGAAGACCTCCATCCGCGGCCACCCATTGTAACAGT
>DCVC01000206.1:0-16432 GCA_002328625.1 Bacteroidales bacterium UBA2198 | reverse complement strand
GATACACCGGGACATGAAGCATTTACTGCCATGCGTGCCCGCGGTGCCCAAATCACAGATATTGCTATTATTGTTGTTGCAGCTGATGATGGCGTCATGCCTCAGACGGTGGAAGCTGTCAATCACGCTTCAGCAGCAGGTGTGCCAATAGTCTTTGCAATTAATAAAATCGATAAACCAACATCCAATCCGGAAAAGATAAAAGAGGCTCTTGCAAACATGAACTATCTCGTTGAGGACTGGGGCGGGAAATACCAGTCACAGGAAATCTCGGCAAAAAACGGGCTTAATATTGATCTGCTTCTTGAAAAAGTACTGCTTGAAGCAGAAATACTTGATCTTAAAGCTAATCCTGACAAGCCTGCTCTTGGTACTGTTATTGAATCGTCGCTCGACAAAGGAAGAGGATTTACAGCTACTGTACTTGTTAAGGCCGGAACCCTGAGGGTAGGTGATATTATTCTTGCAGGAAGCTGTTTCGGGCATGTTAAGGCGATGTACAACGAAAGGGGTTATAAGGTTGATGAAGTCGGCCCGGCTACTCCTGCACTGATTCTTGGTCTGAACGGGGCTCCCCAGGCCGGAGACAAATTCAATGTAATGGCAAGCGACCGTGAGGCAAAAGACATCGCAACCAAGAGGGCTCAGTTGCAGAGAGAACAGGGACTCCGTACACAGAAACATATCACCCTTGACGAGATAGGCCGGAGAATTGCTATCGGCAACTTCCAGGAACTTAATATAATTGTGAAAGGTGATGTTGACGGCTCTGTTGAGGCTCTGAGCGACTCACTGATAAAACTGTCCTCACCACAAATTCAGCTCAACATCATCCATAAAGCCGTCGGACAGATCTCCGAATCGGATATACTGCTTGCCGCAGCATCAAATGCCATAATCATAGGATTCCAGGTCCGCCCTTCGCTTAGTGCACGAAAACTGGCTGAGAAGGAGGAAATTGATATCCGCCTCTATTCGATAATCTATGATGCTATCGAGGAAATCAAATCTGCAATGGAAGGAATGCTTGTTCCTGAGCTTAAGGAAGAGATTGTTGCCACCCTTGAAATACGTGAAATATTCAAAGTAACAAAGGTCGGTACTGTGGCAGGTTGTTATGTTAAAGAGGGAAAAATCACAAGAAATACCAGGGTTCGCGTTATCCGTGACGGGATCGTAATATATACCGGTGAACTGGGTTCCCTGAAACGTTTCAAGGATGACGTGAAAGAGGTAACCAGTGGCTATGAATGCGGGCTTAACATTTCAAACTTCAACGATATCAAAGTAGGAGATTTTATAGAAGGATACCAGGAAGTTGAGGTAAAGAAGACACTATAAGAGTTCCATGTACTTCTGAGCTGAAAGAAGCTCATTAACCTCTGAAGGATCACTTATTTTTATCCTGACCATCCAGCCCTTGCCATAAGGATCTTTGTTTACTGACTCCGGTGATTCTTCGAGAGCAGGGTTTACTTCAAGAATCTCGCCTCCAACCGGCATAAACATATCGGAGACCGTTTTTACTGCTTCGATCGTTCCAAAAACTTCTTCTTTTTTCAGTGTTTCACCAAGAGTCTCTATCTCAACAAATACAATATCCCCCAATTCTCCCTGTGCAAAATCGGTTATCCCTACATAACCAGTATCTCCTTCAACACGAAGCCATTCATGATCTTTTGTGTAGAATAAACTTTCCGGAACGTTCATATGCGATATGTTTAATATTAATTTCTTGAATATATTTCTTTCTTCAATCCAAAAATAAAGAAAAATCTGTTACTCATATCAAAGTAAAGGAAAAAACATCTCTTATTGCACGAGTGTAAATTTCAGACTGAAGCCGAAGTTTGTATTGGAAGTTGGAAAAGTATTGGCCACAAACGGATTATTCATCGTGTGATCAGCAAAGATCTGAAGGTTGAATCTGTCGCTTAATACATAGTCAGCAGTGGTGCGAATGGTAAATATTTTTATTCCGACAACGGGTTGGTTAACATTCTCAACCAGCTTTCTTGCTATTGTTTTGTTGTCTCGTATTGAAAGATCGAGTCTTATGTTCAGATCACTTTTTAATACTCTCTGTCCACCTCCTGTTTTAAGGATTATCTGAACGTCATCAAACCTGTATCCTGCACCGAATATAAGTTCATTGATGCGGGCGTCAGCAATCTGGTTGCTGGTAAGGTTAAGTGCAACAGTGCGCGATTTTTTCCATTCAAACCTTGTCGTCAGATTGCTTTTCCAGTTAAGGTCAAGATTAATAAGAGGGCTGAACTGTTCACTTATCGTGACAACGTTTATTTCATACTGCTGTATAAAGTTATTCTGAAGATCCCTGATATTGTTTATGCCATCAGGATCAGCCTTGTATTTAAGGTTTGTTATATATGAACCGATCTGGTAGGTACTCCGGTACTGGTGTGATATGTTAACCGATCTGAATGCTTTCCGCACAAATTCAAACTTTGATAATCCATCAAAGTTCAGTCGCCAGTTTGGCATCATTTTAAACATCGACGGAAATGTTGAAAGCCCTACACGCCTTGGGTCCGACCTGGTATAAGCTGCAAAAAATGCCGGTATCAGAACCTCACGTGATGTACTGCCGTAACCGCTTTTAAAAAGCCCCTCTATTGGTTCACCTGTTACCGGATCGGTATCCGGATCATATCCGGGATCGATCTCTTTTCTTTCTGCTGCTCTTCGCTCTGAAATTATTACAGCATTATTTTTAAATGCTTCGAAAGTGGGGGAAACATAATCATTATCCTTGGATATCTTTTCAAAGGCTGATCCCCAGGAAATAATTGAAATCGAAAAATTACCTGATACAATCCTGTTACGGGTGCTGTCAGGGAAATTCCCATTATAATCAGCTATATAATAAGAACTTACATTTTCCAAAAACCTTCTATCAGCATTCACATCAATCCTGAGGCCGGGGAAAGGTTCCACAGTGCTCCGGACTGAGAAATCGATTTTATTATTGAATGTTGCCGGTGTATTAAGGAGGGTATCCGTAGTGAGCCATCCGCCGGTTACTGCCCTGTCGAAGAAGTTTTCTCCGCCATAACCCATGATAAAAGGCAATCCGGGAGCCATACTATTATTTGTCCGTGACATTCCAAGAAACCTGGTCTCAGGCTTAAAACCCGGCAGAAAATGGCCCTGCGCGGAGGTATAAGTAAAGTTTACTGACCTGATCCCCATAAGGGCTCTTATCATATACTCTCCCGTTACCGTTAAAGGATTTCGTTTCTTAGGCACCTTCCCTTCAATTATGACCTGCGTGCCGTCAGCCTGCTCAGCTGATGTGAAGCTTATTCTGTTTTCGTTTATAATAACAAGTTTACCGTCCAGTTCTGTACCATCTTTCTTGATGACTCTGATCCTGACATCCCTGGTTTTTAGATTATGAGTGATGGCTCTTACAATATTCGGCCTGAAGTTTATATTTTCCCTGGAAAAAGTTACTGTTTTAGATTCGACCTTCATCCTTTGCCCTCCATCAGGACGCGTGTTGTTCTCAATGTTTTTCAGGAACTTCGATTTGCTGTAAAGTGTTGTCAGGTTTGCCATTACAGATAAAGTCACATCACTGTTGTTCTTAATTATGTTCCCAAGATCAATATTCAGGCTATCGGGGAAAAGAGGACCTGCAAGCCAGGTATAATTGGCCCCATACCGTGCATTTGCGTTGACCCACGACAAAAACGGAAGTTTGTTTACAGGGATATTATAGGTTAAATTTATATAGTGATTATAGGAAGTGGGCCTTCCAAAACTCTTCAGATTTGTAAGTACCGAATCGCGCCAGTTGTCGTATTCGCTCTGATATCTTCTCCGGTCAACACCTCCGGCTGGTTCGTCAATCCTGGCAATATTGGTAGATGTGAAATCAAATTTAAGCTGCCGGGTGATATCATATTTGATATCAAAAAGTCGGCTCCATTCAAAATCTTTCCTGAAAGATGGAGTGATTCGCAGATTTGGATTGTTTATATTCCTGGTCTTAACTTCATTATAATAACGGTTAACATCTGTCCTGAAAGAAAGGCTCTTCGGGAAAATATAAAAATTGAAGTCTTTGATAACCCTGAATACCTGTGAATTAAGAAATTTTACGTTTTTAAACGGCATTATATTTGCCGGCTGTGCATTATAATTATAGTTCAAGCCTCCCCTGTAGGTTTTCTCAAGGTCAATTTCTGTTTTGGTATTGCTTGCATAAACCTCATTGTAGGTATAGTTTGCGCTCAGGTTGGCAATATCCCATAAGTGAGGTTTTTCACCGCGTTTTGTGATACCTGCATTGCTTATTGTTATAGTCTTTCGCCTGGCATAATCTTCGGAAATGGTTCTGATAGAATCTCTCATCCGTCCGTCCTCTGCACCCTTAAGCGCATCTTTCATCAGAATATCCGGATCAAGCGGGTTATACTGAGGTTTAATATGTGTTTCCGAATAGCCGACATAAACAGGAAGCCGTACTCCGATTTCCTCAGGGAAGAATTTTCCAAGCTCAATGCTTGATGAGATGTCATACTTTAATACCTCCTCCTTGCTTCTTTCATTGACTTTTTTCTCAATACTCCCCCATCCCGGAGTGCTTGCCTGTCCAACCATATCAATAGTTCCAAGGTCAGCCAGCCTTGCCTGAAGGTGAGCGTTGGCTGCCCATCCGCCATCCTCAATGAAATCGCTAAGGCGAAGTTCATTGACCCAGATCTCACCCGATTTTGGATTGCCGTCATCAGCTGAAGTATTCCTCGTCTTCATCGGGTTTCTTACCCCGACCATTATTACTTTGACATTACTCATGTTCGGATTGCCCGAAACCGATATCCTGGCTTTACCGCTTGTATAAACGAAGACATCTGATACACTTAAAGATGAGCCGGGAAGCTGCATTTGCCTGTTGCGCTCCTTTTTGGCATCCTGGAGAACAGACAGTTCAATGTTGAAACTGTTTTCTTCAGGCCATACCAGCGCTCTTGATTCATCGCTTTTATTATCATATCTTCCGGGGAGTGTCAGCTTTAAAGGTATTTCGTACTCGTAGAAGTTCGCCTTGTAATCAGATCCAATCCTTATAAAGGCTGTCAGTTCGTTATCATATAAGGGCTGGCCAATCAGGGCTTCCGCATGGACCTCCATGCGTAAACGGCGGTATTGCCTGATATCCAGGTTAACATTCCGGAATGCTGCCCTGGCGTCACCATCTTCAAGATTTATTACTTTCAGTACCATCGCTTGCTCATTGAGCTGTCTGAGCTGAGGATTCTGAGGGTCAACAATCCTGTTGAAACCCGGGGGTAAAACATAATTAACAGGTTCTTTGCCGGCATTCTCTTCAATACTGACTGAACTTATTTCAAAAGTGGCGTCCGATGCTTCAGGAACAGTTATCCTTTCTCCGCCTTCCATGAAAGATATATTGTATTTTCTCCATTCGGCCCTTACAAGATCAAGCTTGGCAAAACGCATTATTACCGGTTCTTCAAAGTTCTTGAGAAACACCCTCATAAAACGGATGGATTTGAAGTCCCTGATCGGACCAATAACTTTCTGGTATTCTGTGACGGGTATTTTAAACTGGTACCATTTTACCCTCGATTTTACTCCATTTGCCAGGGTAGCCTCATATTCTATTTCGTCAACAATATAGTTCGACCCGACCTTTATATCACCCGGCCGTACACTGACCTTATACTGGTAATAACTTTCTGTCTCGCTCAGCGTATTGTCACGGTTAATATCCTCCATATCGGGCAATGTTGAACCGGAAGTCGGATATGATTCGGTTGACATTTCCGAAGTAGGTGAATTCCCCTCATGCCCGTTATATCGTTTATATCTTTCAAGGATCCCCTTTTGCTGGAAATCATAATCAGATCCTCTGAAGTAATGAAAGTCATCATTAGAAGGGTCTGTAAGAATTTGCTGATAAACTTCCGGCCTGGTTATCAGCATGGATTTTTGAAGATACTCATTGAAAAATGTCTGTTCATCTTCGTTTCGGAGTCCGTCCAGCCCCACGTCCTGGTACATCCTTGATTGTGGGTCATTATCAAAGGCATTAACTATTGACTGTACTGTGGGAACTCTTCCCCATGCAGTAGTATCGACGTTTTTAACTACTGGAGAGCCAGGAAGACCATTTTCGAAGCTCTTCCTGGAATCGCGCAATATATCTTCAGAGATGTTTCCAAGGTTTATATAGAGATCACCGCCCCTGTGATTGGGATTTTCAACAAAAGGGTCCATTACCCAGAACTTGATATACTGAATGTTCGCTGTCTCAAAATCACTTGTAAGCACTTCCCTCATTACCCCTCCCCATCTCGATTCCGGATTATTAAGCTTTCCATCCTCATTCATGCCACGTGAATATGGTCCGGGATCTGTATCATAATTATACTGGCCCTTTTCATCCGGATAAAAGGCAACGTTCAGAACAGATATATTTGCAGGGATCCCGCTTGGACTTTCCTTATTTGGAAAGATCTCATTTTCATAGATCTCCCTGACAAAATGGCTGGACTGCTCTCCCGGGTTCTGTTTTATATGATCAGGTGTTGATGCCCCGTTCCTCAGAAAGAGAGGATCAATGACATACCAGGCAATTCTGGCGCGATTAAACCCGCTTACAAGATTGTTATTGAACCTTGCTTCAGGGAAGAGTTGTTCCTGCCCCAGAGGAATGCTCGAAATGGTCCATGCATTGAATGACTTCAGATCCAAAGGGATCTCACTTGCCTCAAAATCATCGATATATGAATTACCTGCATTAGATATTGCGCGGGAATGCCCGGGGATAAGGTGTGCAAACTCTCCGAAAAAGCTCAAGGTCGAAGGAGCTTTGGTTTCAAGAAAAGGAATTTTATCTATTAGCTTTGTCAGTACCCGTGACTGACTTTTGTAAGAAGTGTTGATACCCCAGATTGTATTTGAAATCGGTTCTTCACCAAAATTTACTTTCTGTGTATAAGGCCGCTCAGTAAGGTGAAGAATTGTACCGCCTATGTTGAAATTATCAGATACCCTGTAATCCAGATGGGTTCCAATAAGTGTTTTTGTCTGGAACCCGAAAAACTGGTTGCTTTCAAGTGAGACCTGGATCGGGGTTTGTGATTCAATTAATGCAGAATTTATTATTCTGACCATTCCCATATTGTAATCGACAGTGTAATCGACATTCTCAGTTAAAGTGACTCCTCCGGCAGTTACCTTTATTGCACCCTCAGGGATATTAATAGCATTCAGCCTGATTTCCGATCCCGATTCAGAAGAATAAAGACCTTTTATCTTGAACTTGTTTTTCTCAGCCATCTGTTTGGCTATCGCCTGAGTCGAATCGTACAATTCCTGAAAAACATATTTATCAGCTATTCGCGGGTCTCCTATCTGTTTTTGCAGATGACTGCCGAATGGTTCTGTTACAGGGAAAACTATTTTACCCCTGCTGACTATTACAGTAATATTATCGATGAAATCAAAAAAACCATCAGATTCCCTGTCAAGCTGTGAGTTGAGATTATCAAGTCCCATCACCTGCAGAAGGATTTTATCGGCCAGTTTACCCTCAGGAATATAGTTGATGGAATTGCCTGTCTTATCGTCTTCATAAAGGACATTTAATTCAAACTTCCTGCTCTCAAGTTTACCGGAACCAAGTGAATAAATATTCTTCATCATCAGGTCCCATGTCGGATATCTCGGACTTAAGGTAGTCCCCTTTAGCAGTTTAAGTATAAGTGCCTGGGGAGCTGTTATACCATCGGTTGAAAACTCCCCCACTTTGAAAACCTGTCCTCCTACTGTGTATTCATAGGCAACTGCTAGGACTTCATCAGTATTGAGAGCGGTGTTAAGTGAAATATAACCAAGCTGTCTGTTGAAAGAGAATTCTCTCTCATTGAGCTTCCGTGCATTTTCAATTTTCTCAAAGTCGCGACCAATCTGAAAGCCAGGATACAAGGGTTCAAAAGCATTTGTAACCTGATCAACATCTCTTACAAGCCCGTAGGCAGTTGTCAACTGTTCATACAGCCTGTTGGCAGTATTATCAGGAAAAATCAATGCCCCGGATACTGCCTGAAATTCAGGTATTTTATTGAAAATATGACTGGCATTTTCAGCCAGGTCCAGAAAAGCAACAATGTTCCTGTTATTGGCTTCCTCAAAACGGCTCGTTTTATTTGTTACCCAGACTTCAATCCTTTCAATGTTTATTCCCGAGCTGACAAGAGGAAGGTTTTTAAGGGCATCATCATAAATATCCCTGAAGTATTGTGACAGGAAGAAATGCCGGTTTGCTTCATATTCATCGGCATATATTTCAAAATCGCTTACCTGGGCACCTCCTTTGACCTCCACTACTGATGATTCCCCTTTCTGTTGCGACAGTACAGTGGTTAAGGTAAGCTTGCCGAACTGCATTTCGGTCTTCAGGCCAAACAGGCTGTAGCTTCCTGTAATCAGCGATCCTGTAAGGGGCAGGGTAACATCTCCGGCCTCAACTTTTTTAAGTATCTCATCCTCCTTGCCTGAATATTGAAGCTTGGTCCTGTTTTCAAACTCAAACATGGCATCAGTATTATAGTTGACCCCCAGCTGCATTTTGTCACCTATTGTACCGGTCACATTCATCTGAATCTTCTCCTTGAAATCGAAAGTGGGAATAGTCCTGAGCCTTTCCGAGAGCGTTGGATTTTCAGTCCTCGATATATTGATCCCGAAAATCAGTTCAGCCGAGCCCTGTGGGACTATATTTATAATGTTGCTTCCAAATATCTTGTCAAATGCTGCTCCGCCTACTTCAATCTGGGGGATGAGATTAGATCTGAATCCCGGCTCCTGGCCGGAGATCCTTGATTGCCAGTATTCACGCATCGCTTTGTCGAACTGATACTTGCGGAACTCCTGCGGGTTCATATATACCGGCGGACGATAATCGAATACACCTACCTTCTGGTAAATTACATATTCGTTTCTTTCAGGATTGTAGATGACGGTTGACTTGACATTTGAGGGATTATCAAGAAATAACGGAGATCTTTGTGATGATTCCCAGGGAATTCCTGAGACATCCTTTAATTTAAGTATTGATTTACGGGCAGTATCAGACGAAGCGGTTTGAGCATTAACCTGACCCGTCGCTTCTATCGGAAAAAGAACCAAAGAAACTAACAATAAAAGATATGAAAATCTCAATAGATTTTTATATGATATCCCTGATCGCAAACCGGCTTATGTTCTGTATTACAAGTTTTTAAGCGCTCTCTTTATCATATCCTCCACTGTCAGGTTCCTCTCTTCTCTGACAATCTTATCAAGGACTTTTAGGACAGTGCTTCTGGCAAACCCAAGCATCACTAAAGCTGATAACGCCTCTTCACGTTTTGTATTGTCTGTAAACGCAAATATTTCACCGGTTCCGGCTTGCTTGCCAAACTTGTCTTTAAGGTCAACTATAATTCTTTGTGCAGTTTTTAATCCAATGCCTTTTATACTTTTCAGAACATTAACATCTGATCCGAGAATTGCTTTTTCTATTTCAGAAGGATCCAGGGAGGAGAGCATCATTCTTGCAGTGTTTGCCCCTACACCGGATACAGATATCAGTAACCTGAAAACTTCCCGTTCCGTATCATCGGCAAATCCAAACAACTGATGGCTATCTTCTCTTATGACTTCATGAATGAGCACAGAGTATTCGTCCCTGCCCTCAAGTTTCGAGAAAGTGGTCAGGGAAATATTAACAAAATAGCCCACACCAGAGGTCTCAATAATAAGAAATGTCGGGGTAACTGTTTTAAGGCTCCCTTTGATGTATTCAATCATAATTGCTGTTCAGCATTTAATATGTCCGGAGGAAGTTCATCAGAATGATCCACATGAATTTCGATATCCTGCGATTTAAGAGGATTCTTTGAAATCTCTGCATAAAGCTGACGGTTCTTGTAAATATCACAGGCAAGGTAGATCGCCTGACGGAACGAATTTTCTGAAGCCTCACCCTTTCCGGCCAAGGCAAATGCTGTTCCATGAACAGGTGAAGTTCTCACAAATGGAAGGCCGGCAGTAAAGTTGACTCCCGAATCGAACGACAACGCTTTGAATGGAGCCAGTCCCTGATCGTGGTACATGGCCAGTATCCCATCAAATTTTGCAAATGATCCCGCTCCAAAAAATCCATCGGAAGGGAATGGCCCAAATGCCAGCATACCTTCCTTTCGTGCCTTTTGAATTGCCGGAGCAATCATTTCGGCTTCTTCATCTCCGAGCAAAGAATTATCCCCCGCATGAGGATTAAGACCAAGAATCGCAACACTCGGTCTGCGGATACCAAAATCGAGCATAAGGGACTTATTCATAAGCCTGATCTTTTGAAGCAACAGTTCCTCAGTAATCATTCCGGGTACTTTACTCAGGGGGACATGATCGGTTGCAAAACCGATCTTCATGTTTTCTCCGATCATAAACATAAGGGTTGCATCTGTTCCGGCCTTTGATCTAAGGTAATCCGTATGACCTGTGAAATGGAAAGTGTCCGACTGTATGTTCTTCTTATCGACAGGTGCCGTGATAAGAACGTCAATTTTACCATGCAAAATGTCGTCAACAGCTCTCTCAAGCGAAACCAGAGCTGCTTCTCCTCCCTGAGGAGTTGATTTTCCAAGCTCTACTCTAACGTTGTCATCAAGACAATTGATCATGTTTGCCTTCTTTGGATTGGCTTCTTCAGGAGACCTTATATTGTTGAAGCTGAAATTATTTATATTCAATGCCTTACGATGATAAGCAGCTACTTTTGGGGATCCATATACCACGGGAGCACAGATATCATTTATGAGGTTGTTCATGAGTGTTTTGATAATGACCTCATATCCAATACCGTTAATATCTCCGTGTGAAATTCCTGCTATTATTGTTTTGTTCTCCATAAGTTGTCAGTTCTGTTCTTTATAAATTGCAGTTAATTTCTTCAAAAAAGCAGATAATAATCGTAACCCGGATCCCGGCCCGTCTTTTAATCTGTAATAATCATCTTTCTTAAGTGACCCTGTGCCTGCAATATCCATGTGAATGAAAGGGAATTTTGTGAAATTTTCGAGGAATTTGCCGGCAGTTATTGCTCCGGCTTCCCTGCCCCCAACGTTTTTAAGATCCGCAATATCTGATTTTATCAACTCTCCGTACTCTTCCCAGAATGGTAAGCGGGCAGTTCTCTCATAAACCTCATTCCCGCATTCTTCAAGCAATTCGAAGTATTTTTTTTCAGCGTTGCCCATTACAGCAATTGCCTGATTTCCAAAGGTCATGGCAGCAGAACCTGTAAGGGTTGCAACATTAATAATCAGTTCCGGAGAATATCTTGATGCATAACTTATTGCATCTGCCAGGATTAGGCGTCCTTCTGCATCAGTGTTCCCAACCTCAACAGTTATGTTATTATGCATGGTTATAATATCTCCCTGAACATATGCATTGCCCCCCGGACGATTATCGGTAGCCGGGATCAACCCTATGACATGAAGAGGTATTCCTGTTTTTGCAGCTACAGTTAACACTCCTGCCACAGTTGCAGCACCGGCCATATCAGCTTTCATGTTGTCCATATGATCACCCGTTTTGATATTGAGCCCTCCGGTATCATATACAATCCCTTTCCCCACAAGCACTACAGGTTTCTTATTCAGAGAGTTTTCCGGGCGCCATTCAAGAATACAAAAGACAGGAGGATCAACACTCCCTTTATTTACAGCAAGCAAGCCTCCCATTTTAAGGGCTTCAATCTTTCCCTTGTTCATTACTTCAATTTCAAAACCCGCTTCGCTGCCCATTTTTTTCATCTCTTCCGATAATGCAACAGCATTTAAATGATTAACAGGTTCATTGATCAGGTCGCGCGCCTTGTAAACTGCATCACTCAGGTCAGCAAGCCACCTGATTTCTTCATCATCGATATCACCGTGAAGCAACAGCTCTGCAGGGTAATTTTTCTTCTCTCTCTCATCTTCCCTGGTTTTATACTTATCGAAAGAATAAAAGCTCAGAATAAGTCCTTCAGCAAAATCTCCGACTGATCCTTCATATACTTTATCGGCTGTAATTACCAGTTCGGGGTGGTTATTTGATTTTATGACTTTTCTTAAATTAAAAGCGGTCCTTCGAAGCTCTTCTTTTGTTCTGTAATTGCCCAGTCCCTCCTTAACAAGTATCAGATATGTGAACTTGTGATAGGAGTTTATAATAACATACTCTTCCCTTGCCAAAATCCGTTTGTGTGCAAACTCTTTCTCGGTCTTGCTGAGCATCAGGTTTTCGGGAATATCCTTACTTCCCAAAATACAGATAACCGACTGATCGGGAGATATTTGATTTATTTTGCTTAGCCTTGGCTTCATTTTATTTCCTGACTTTTTTTGAAGGTGTAAAGTTAATCAAATTATTGAATGATCAGGCTGTAAAATGTTACCTTTGCGTGGACTGAAAAAGGTATAAAATGCCGTTTCTGGAACAATTATTTAAGAAAGCTCTTGATCGCCTTCCCCTCACCCTTGAAGAAGGAATATTTCTTTATGAAAATGCTCCCCTGGAAGAGTTGATGTTTACCGGAAACTATCTGAGGCAGTTACATAACCCCGGGAAATTTGCAGGCTGGATGATCGACAGGAATGTTAATATAACAAACATCTGTTTTTCACAATGTTTGTTTTGTAATTTTTGCAGAAAGAAAGGCTCTCCCGATGCTTATATTACAACTGTAAACGAATACATCAAAAAAATTGAAGAGCTTGAAACCATGGGAGGAGATCAGCTGCTCCTTCAGGGGGGAATGAATCCTGATCTCGGTATCAATTATTATGAAGATCTTTTCAGAAAACTTAAAGAGATGTACCCATCGATTAAGCTTCATGCTCTTGGTCCTCCTGAAGTTGTTTATCTTTCAAAGAAGGAGAAGCTTTCATATTCCGGGATCCTTACACGTCTGATCGATGCAGGACTTGACAGCCTGCCAGGTGCAGGAGCCGAGATACTATCCGACAGGGTCAGGAAGTTAGTCTCTCCGGCCAAAGCTTCATCAGAAGAGTGGATGGCAGTGATGAGAGAAGCGCATAAACTCAATCTGCCAACCTCTGCCACAATGATGTATGGTCATCTGGAAACAAATGCTGAGAGAATCGAACATCTTGTAAAGTTAAGGGATCTTCAGAATGAAAGACCGGAAGGCCATTACGGTTTCATTGCATTTATCCCATGGCCTTTCCAGGATAAAGGCACCATTCTTTCCGAAAGACAGGGGGTAAAGAGTAAATACAATGGCCCCGGGTATATCAGGTTGATAGCCATAAGCAGGATCATGCTGAACAACATAAGGAATATTCAGGCATCGCTGCTGACTGTGGGAAAAGAGATTGCCGGCCTGGCACTTCATGCCGGAGCAAATGACCTTGGATCAGTAATGATCGAGGAAAATGTAGTAAGTTCAGCGGGTGCAACGAATCGTTTTGATCCGGAGGATATTCAGTCAATAATCAGGGAAGCGGGTTTTGATCCTGTCAGAAGAAACCAGAAATATGAGATAATATAGAGATAAAAAAACCCGCATCCTGTCGATGTGGGTTGCTTTTGATATTATTTGGTTAGAAATTCTTTTACTTGACAGGCTCTTTACCTTCATCCTCAGGATTAAGTTTCGAAGCTTTTTTGAATTCTTTCATCCCCTGACCTATTCCCTTCATTAATTCAGGAATTTTTCGGCCACCGAAAAGAAGCACAACAACTAGCAATATCAGAATAATCTCAGTTAAACCTATCTTTCCCATCTCTTTAAGTATTATAATTTATACAAAGTTATAAATAGTTTGATGATATACAAATAAAGAGAAAATAAATCTGGCTCTCCCGGCATTGATCTTCGGCCTTCCGTCATCCGGCATCGGCTTACCCGTTATTTTCTCAGGAGTTTCAGAATATCATTCCCGTTCGCAAAGATCAGTAGCGACAATAAAATGACCATACCCGTTATCTGGGCATATTCAAGGAACTTGTCGCTGGGCTTTTTACCAGTAATAACTTCCCATAACAGAAACATTACATGGCCCCCGTCAAGAGCAGGTATCGGGAGTATATTCATTACAGCAAGTATGATGGAAAGAAGCGCTGTAAGTACCCAGAAAGATTGCCAGTCCCAGACACCGGGAAAGATGCTTCCAATGGTAATAAAACCGCCAAGCGATTCATAGGCTTTTGTATGCTTTGAGAAAATGAGCCGGAACTGTTTCAGGTAATCCCCGATGGTTTTGAATCCCTTGCTTATGCCTGCCGGTACTGACTGAAGAAATCCATATTTTATCGTCCTGAGCTCAAAGATCTGGTTTAAAGTACGGTTGCTTGCTATTCCTAGCATCCCCGCAGATGTTACAGTCAACGATAAATCTATTTTTTCTCCCCTCCTTACCAGATTCATCATAACTGACCGGTTTTTGTTTTCTGACAAATACTTCTGAAATTCATCATACCATGTGAATTTGATATTATCAAGTCCGACCAGCTCATCGTCTGTAAGAGCGCCAGCATCCCTGGCAGGTGATTCTTTGCCAAAAGCTGAAATTAGAAACGGCCCGAATGGTGTTCTTGGTTCGATCTGACCCCTGTTCTTGAGTAAATTTGCTATGTACTCTCTTGTGATCGGAATATTTAATACCTGACCATCACGTTCCACCTGAATTGTCTTTCTGTCGTTAAGAACAATATCAGGTGTGATTTTCATAAAATCATCAATATATAGATTATCAATAGTGAGTATCTTATCACCGTTCCTGAGGCCGATAGAGTATCCGACCGAATCGGTAACGATCCCATATTTCACACTTGATGCTGGAAGGTAAGTTTCACCCCATGCATAAAGCACGAATACATAAATCAGCATGGCGAGAACAAAATTGAAAAGTACACCCCCTGTCATTATCAGAAGCCTCTGGCCAGATGTTTTCGATCTGAATTCCCATGGCTGAGGTGGTTTTTTCAATTGTTCCTTGTCGAGCGATTCGTCGATCATCCCCGAGATCTTCACGTAACCTCCAAGAGGAAGCCATCCAAGCCCGTATTCTGTTTCTCCTTTTCTGAATTTGAACAGGGAAAACCATGGATCAAAGAAAAGGTAAAATTTTTCAATTCTCGTCTTAAAAATTTTTGCCATTACAAAGTGCCCTAATTCATGGATTAAAACAAGAATCGAAAGGCTCAGTATAAATTGAAGTATCTTAATTAATATGGTCATCCTTATCTTTTAAGTTGGTTTATATAGTTCAAAGTTATTTCTCTGGAATTCTTATTTGTTGTTTCAAGGAATCCAAGACCGGGATTTGCTAGAAACTCTGCTTTTTCCATTGTATGCTCTACTACTTCAGACATTTGCAAAAATCCAATTTTACCGGAAAGGAATGCATTCACGGCAACTTCATTGGCCGCATTCATAATACACGGCATGTTGCCTCCCTGTTCAAGAGCTTTATAAGCAAGGGCCAGGTTGCGGAATCTCTTAATGTCAGGGTCGGAAAATGTTAACGTATTATGTACAGTAAGATCAAGTCTGGGAAGGTCAGATTGCAGTCTGTCCGGGTAACTCAGGGCATAAAGTATGGGAACTCTCATATCGGGTATTCCAAGCTGGGCCTTTACTGATCCATCTTCAAAATGAACCAGTGAGTGGATAATTGACTGAGGGTGAATAATGACTTTTATCTGATGAGGGTTAAGGTCAAAGAGCCATTTTGCTTCAATAATCTCCAGCCCTTTGTTCATCAGTGAGGCCGAGTCGATGGTCACCTTGTTACCCATATCCCAGTTGGGATGCCGGAGTGCTTCATGAGGCCTGACATTTTTGAGCATCTCTTCAGTATAATTCAGAAAAGGACCTCCTGATGCTGTAAGTGTAATCTTTTCTACAGGATTACCAGCCTCGCCTGCAAGGCACTGAAAAATCGCAGAATGCTCTGAATCGACAGGTATAATCCGGCTTCCAGACTGCCTTGCCAGTCTCCCGATTATCTCGCCTGCAACAACAAGAGTTTCCTTGTTTGCCAGCGCAATCCTCTTTCCTGCCTTTACTGCAGCAACAGTTGGTTTCAATCCTGAATAACCTACCATTGCCGTAATCACAAGATCTATGTCCGGTCCGGAGACAACCTGTTCGATCGCCTCTTCGCCCGCATAAACTTTTATGTGAGTATCCCTTAAATTGTCCTTAAGCTTGTTATAATGAGCCGTATTGCCTATTACTGCAATACCGGGCCTGTATTGTTTTGCCTGCTGGATAAGCAGTTTTACATTGTTACCTGCCGTAAGAACCTCAACAACAAATTCGTCAGGATATCTTGAAATTATTTCCAACGACTGCGTGCCGATCGATCCAGTT